>NZ_BRLB01000009.1 GCF_027923465.1 Vallitalea longa | reverse complement strand
CCAGATTGCTCTGGCTTATATTTTATAGACTATCGTCTTTATCCATTAATTTACTAAGGAATTTCTTGGGTAAAACTTTTACTAAGTTTTTGGTTGTTTCACTGTTCAGTTTTCAAGGTTCTTTGTTTGTTTTCTAATGCGTTAGCGAAAAATATTTTATCATATTTTTTAATGCTTGTCAACAACTTTTTTTCCATTTTTATCAAACGGAGAAGGAGGGATTTGAACCCTCGCGCCGCGTTAACGACCTACTCCCTTTCCAGGGGAGCCCCTTCAGCCGCTTGGGTACTTCTCCAAGCCGTTGATAAACACTTCGCGATTATTTGCATTTTAACAATAATTAAAACCACTATTTTGTGGTTAAGATTATTGAAGCGGAGAAGGTGGGATTCGAACCCACGGCCCCTTTCGGAGTCACTGGTTTTCAAGACCAGCTCCTTAAACCACTCGGACACCTCTCCGTACTTAGCAACTCATTATCGAGTGCTTTAATAATTTATCACATCTTAGCCAATGTGTCAAGCCTTTTTTACAACTTTTTTCGAGTTGTTTTTTTAACTAATTTGCCGTCAGTATTTAACGACAAGCGGTATGATATCATATATTATTTTAGGTGTCAATACAAAAGGTTATTATTTTTATATTCTGATAAATCCATTTATTTCAAGTAAACCTTCAACCCCTTATATTTAAAGGGTTTATGGCAGTTACTATCATAAATTCAAAAAGCTTTTTGCTATAATCAAATCTTCACTTGTTGTTATTTTGATATTAGAATATGCACCTTCAACTATTTTAACTTTTATATCTGAATACTTTTCAACCAACATTGAATCATCAGTTGCATTATATTTATCATTTATACCTCTTCCATAAACCATTGTGATTAAATCTTTTTTAAAAGCTTGAGGAGTTTGAATAGACCAAAGTGTATTTCTGTTTGGAGTATCTATAATATTGTTATCACCATCAGACACTTTAATTGTATCCTTCACCCTTACTCCTACCACACAAGCACCATATTCATATGCATTAATAATAGCTTTCTCAATTAGTTCAGTTTCTATAAAAGGCCTAGCCCCATCATGTATTAAGACTACATCAGTATTAGAAGATAAACTTTTTATTCCCTCATATACTGAATCTTGTCTTTCTTTTCCACCTTCAATTATTTCTATAACTTTATTAAAATTATATTTTTCTACTATTTCCTTTCTAACGTATTCAATTTCATTTTTACCTACTACTAATATGATATTGTCTATTTTATCACATTTTTCAAAAGCATCGATTGTATATGCTAAGATAGGTTTATCTAATAATTCTATATACTGTTTTGATTTTTTAGTATTCATTCTTTTACCTTTACCTGCTGCAGGTATTATTACTGTGCATTTAATGTTATCCATAATTTTATTCCTCCAATAATTATTATTGACTAATAAGTATTATCGTTTTATAATTAATACTAATGATGATTTTATAGATATTCTACTATATTACATATTAATTCTTTAGTAATAGATTATTATGTAAGTTTTATTAATTAATGTTATCGTATATTTTATTTTAAACTATTATATACTAAATTAAAAGCTAGAATATCAAAATCATTAACATTTATACTATTATAATTAAATATACCAAATCAAATATTGAAATAGGAGGATTAATTATGTTAAGTGAGAAATTATTAAAAGAGATAAATGACCAGATTAGTTATGAATTTTATTCTTCACATCTTTATCTTGCAATGGCTTCGTATTGCTATTCAATAGATCTAGATGGTTTTGCTAATTTTTTTGTAGTACAAGCTGAAGAAGAAAAATTTCACGCAATGAAATTTTTTGATTTTGTAAATGAGATGGATGCTAAAGTTGAAATTAAAGGAATCGAGACACCACCAAATAACTATATTGATATTAAAAATGTATATTCAAAAACTTTGGAACATGAAAAATTTGTAACCAGTCGTATCTATAAATTAATGGATATAGCTATGGAAGAAAGAGAGCATGCCACTATAAGTTTTTTAAAATGGTTTATTGATGAGCAAGTTGAAGAAGAAGCAACTGTTAAAGGTATATTACAAAAATTAAATAGAGCGAATGGTGATGTTTCTATAATTTATTCTATAGATTCTGAGATGGCACAGAGAGTCTTTACGCCTCCTACTAACGTATAGCCAATAGTTTACATCATCCAAGCACTAAAAGCAACTATATGATACTATTAATAGCGTATATGAAAACACATTTTATGCTTAAAAATAGGACTTTTACAAAATAAAAAAGTATAATTATTATTTAAGATAAGCAAAAATAATAATTATACTTTTATTTATAAATACATGGATTTCATTGTGACTAACAAATAGACTGATTCATAATTCATCCATTTGATAAATCAACCTTTAATTGCTTAGAATCTATCACTTAATTTCAAATTAGGAATTGCATTCAGATCCATGTCATGCCTTACACCATTTATATACTCATAATACGCCGCTACACCTATCATAGCAGCATTATCTGTACAATAGACAGGTGATGGATAGTGTAATGTAATTTTTTCCTTTTTGCAGGCTATTTCCATCTCTTCTCTAAGTTTACTGTTAGCTGCTACTCCACCAGCTAATGCAACTTTATTGAGCTTCAATTCTTTGGCAGCCTTTATTGTTTTATTAACGATTACTTCTACTACTGAATTTTGAAAACTAGCAGCTATGTCAGGAACGTTTATTTCTTGTTCTTTCATTCTACATTGATTTATATAATTAAGAACTGCTGATTTTACACCACTAAAACTAAAATCATATGAACCATTATCTAAATATGATCTAGGGAAATCTATTGCATCCTCATTCCCTTGTTTAGCTATTTTATCGATCTTAGGTCCTCCCGGGTATCCTAACCCAATTGCTCTAGCTACTTTATCAAATGCTTCACCTGCTGCATCATCTCTTGTCTTACCTAATATTTCGTATTTACCATAATCTCTAACATGTACTAAGTGTGTATGTCCTCCGGATACTACCATGCAAATAAAAGGTGGCTTAAAATCCCCTTCTATATAATTAGCACTTATGTGTCCTTCTATATGATGAATTCCTATTAAAGGTTTTTTAGAAGCGAATGCTATAGCTTTAGCTTCTGCCAATCCCACTAGTAAAGCACCTACTAGTCCTGGTCCATATGTAACTGCAATTGCATCTACATCTTTTATTGCCACATTGGCTTCTTCTAATGCTTCAGTTATTACAGGATCTATATTTTCTATATGCTTTCTTGAAGCTATTTCGGGAACAACTCCTCCAAATTTCTTGTGTAAATCTATTTGAGAGGATATAATATTGGACAAAATATGTTTTCCATTCTTTACAATAGCTACCGACGTTTCATCACAAGATGATTCTATAGCCATTATCATTACGTCTTTATTCATTTAATCACCTACTACAATAAATTCTTCTGTTTTTTGCCATCCTTTAATTTTCCAAAGTTCTTGATCTTTAACTAATAAATATTCTTCGTATATCTCACCTTTTGGTCCAACATTATTAAGATAATATACTACTTTAATAAAAAACATATCGTCTATCTTATTGTCATCATTTTTTTGAGTATCATAACCTATTATTTTAGTTCCGTTTTCTTTATAATTCTTTATTTCTTCTTTTATCTTTTCTAAATGTGTCTCAATTGGGTTGTTAGCTAATAATTCATCATCATATAGTTTGCGTTGAAAGTTAATTAATAAATCTATTTCTGCGTCATCAACATCATCACTATATAATTTCTGCATTATTTCATTATTCAATTCTAGAACTTGTTCTGGAGCCTTCTGTAAATCACTTAATTTATTTACCGTATTATCATAATCTTCTTCTAGATTTTTTAATAATCTATCTGAATTCGATAGCAAGCTCTTATCAAATCTATCTTGGCTTGTTTTATTAGAAAATGTAACAAACAATAATATACCTAAAATCATCAGAATAAGAACTGCAATAAATTTTCTCATATTCACCACTCCATTAATGTCCTTTTTTTAATATAAAATATACATCTACATTATATTGTTTAGAACCTATATATAACTTACTTATATATTATATATCGAATTTTTAATAAATAGTATTATACTATTCATCAAACTTTAATGTTTTAGCCATTCTATCTTTTCCAACCTTAGAGTTCTTAAATATTTTGGTAGCAACCTGTAATGAATCTTTTGGTCTAACCAATGATGGACTAAAATGTGTCAACCATAATTCATTAACCTTAGCTTTTACAGCTAAAGTAGCAGCTTCTTCAAATGTCATGTGTTTATATTCATTTGCTTTATTTACTTTTTCTTCATCTCCATACATACCTTCGCATATGAAAAGATCAGCATTTCTAGCATATGTCTCAATATTTTTTACTGGCCTAGAATCAGTACAATAAGTTAGTTTAATACCTTTTCTAGGTGGTCCAAGTACTGAGCTTGGGTCATATTCTTTTCCATCGTGTATGACATTTTCTCCTTTTTGAAGAATATTCCAATATTTCATAGGCAAGTCTAGTTCTTTAGCTTTTTCAACTAAAAATTTTCCCTGACGTTTAATATTGATATTATAACCGTAACAAATAACATTATGGTTAAGTTTATAAGCCTCTATTTCATAACCTTTTATGTTAAAACATGAATATTCATCTTTTATCTCTATAAATTTTAATTCAAAAGGTAATTCAGGAGCTATTACCCGTAACCCCTTAACGATTCTTTCAAGACCTTTGGGTCCTATTAAAGTAATTGGTTCTTTTCTATCAGAATTACCAATGGTTAGTAATAATCCAGGTAATCCACCTATATGATCTCCATGGTAATGAGTAAAACATATAATATCTATAGATTTAAAACTCCAACCTTGTTGTCGTATAGTTATTTGAGTTCCTTCACCACAATCAATTAACAAATTACTTCCATTGTATCTTGTCATAAGAGAAGTTAACCATCTATTTGGCAAAGGCATCATTCCACCTGTACCTAGCAAACATACATCTAGCATATTTCATCCTCTTCCTTATTTTTTCTTATTGTAACACAAAATATAGTTTATAACCATATTAAATATGTAAGCTATCTAATAGTATTACCAAAAAAAGAATGCATCATCTGCATCCTTTTTTATTTTATTTAAGTCAAATATATATATTTACCACATAAAAATTCCATTATGAATTGTACTTATATATTATTTTTTTGATATGGTTGGTTGAAATTTAAAAGTTTTTATTAAACTATCATAACATTCTTCACATAATTCAAAACTATGGGTTTCCATATCTTTATTAGAAAAATAACCCCATTCTTTAATAACCTTTATATAATCAACTTTCTGTTTCAAACTATCACTATAGATCAATTTGCCACATCTATTGCAGTATACTTCTGATAGGACATTATTTTCAATTATCTTCTTTTCAAATTTTTCCATTTTTTATCCCCTCACTAGGTGTCTTTAATGTTTAATATGAAGAGAAATCCATAATTAAAGGCTAGGATATATACTATATTAATAGATTTTCCTATAGGATAAAAAAGTGATTATGAAATTCTCTGTATTAGGTATATACTAATAATGTTTATTATAATTATAACGTCCTTATGTTAATCTGTATATAGGTAATTTCTTCAATGTTGAAGATGCTAGATTGCTTCTTATACCCACAATTTCTTTTATACTATTTATTGTATACTTTTTTTGCAACTTCATACACATTTTCAGTTGTTATTCCAAATTCTTTAAATACTTTAGCTCCTGGTGCCGAAGCTCCAAAATGATCAAGTCCGATAACTTCTCCATCAAGACCTACATATTTATGCCATCCGAATGTTGCTGCAGCTTCTATAGCTACTCTCTTTCTCACACTATTTGGAAGTACACTTTCTTTATATTCTTCTGATTGTAAATCAAAAACATCCATTGAAGGCATACTTACAACTCTTACATCTATATTATCTTGTTTAAGTTTTTTAGCAGCTTCGTAGATGAATTCAACTTCTGAACCACTTGCCATCAATATCATATCAGGTGTTTCCTTGTCAGAATCAACTAAAACATAGCCGCCTTTTAAAGCTTTTTTCTCAGATTCTTCGTAATAAGGTACATTTTGTCTAGTTAATACAATAGCTGTTGGTACTTCTTTTGATGTTATAGCAAAATACCAAGCTGCCGCTGTTTCTCTAGGATCAGCTGGTCTAAATGTAACCACATTAGGCATACTTCTAAGTGCTGCTAATTGTTCTATAGGTTGATGAGTTGGTCCATCTTCTCCTACACCAATACTATCATGTGTTAATACAAATGTTACAGGAAGTTTCATAAGAGCTGATAATCTCACACTAGGTTTAATATAATCACTAAACACAAAGAATGTAGCTATAAATGGTTTGTGCGCACCATGTAATGCAATCCCATTTGCCATTGCTGACATTGCTAATTCACGTACACCGAAGTGTAGATTCATACCTGAATAATCTTCTGCTGAAAAATCACCTTTTCCATTCATATAAGTTTTTGTTGAAGGCGCAAGGTCTGCCGCTCCACCAAATAAATTAGGAATATACTTAGTAAGTTTGTTTATTACTTGACCAGAAATCGCTCTTGTAGCAGCTGGCTTTTTATCAAATGTCCAATATTCTTCGTTATTCAATAAATCTACAGGAAGTTCTTCGCTTGTCCATACTTCCCACTCTTTTGCTAAATCGCTATATTTAGCAGCGTATTCTTCAAATAACTTATTCCATTTTTCTTGCTGTTCTTTACCTTTTTCTTGTAAAGTTTTCATATGGTCATATACTTCTTCTGATACATAGAAATCTTTATCTGTTGAGAAACCTAGATTTTTCTTGGTTTCAATTAAGTTTTCTTCACCCAAAGGTTCACCATGTGCTGATGATTTCCCTTGTTTTGCAGGACATCCATATCCTATTTGTGTTTTAACTATTATAAGTGATGGATGTTTCAAATCAGATTTAGCTTCTTCGATAGCTTTTCCTATGGAATCTATATCGTTTCCGTCTTCCACTCTTATTACTTGCCATCCATATGCTTCATATCTTTTTCCTACATCTTCTGTAAATGCTATATCTGTACTACCTTCGATAGTTATTTTATTAGAATCATAAAACGCGATGAACTTACCTAATTTCAATGTTCCTGCTAAAGAAGCTGCTTCTGATGTAATACCTTCCATCATACATCCATCACCTGCTATAGCATATGTGTAATGATCCACAATATTATATCCATCTCTATTGAATTTTGCAGCTAAATTGGCTTCTGCCATTGCCATACCAATACCAGTAGCGAATCCTGCTCCTAATGGTCCTGTTGTTGTATCTATACCTACTGTATGTCCATATTCTGGATGTCCAGGAGTTTTACTTCCCCATTGTCTAAATTCTTTTAAATCTTCAATTGTAAGACCATATCCAAATAAATGTAATAATGAGTATAATAACATGGAACCATGTCCGGCAGATAATATAAATCTATCTCTATTAATCCAATTAGGATCACTTGGGTTATGTTTCATATGATTAGCCCATAATTCATAAGCCATAGGGGCTGCTCCCATTGGTAATCCCGGGTGTCCAGATTTTGCCTTTTGAATACCTTCAGCAGATAAAATTCTAATAGTATTAATCGTAGTTGTCTCAATGTTTCTCATCTTGAATTATTCCTCCTTATAATAGTAATCTTAGGTTACTTTTTTAATAAGTAAATTCTAATATTTAGTGATCTAATTATATTAATTTTAAGACTGCATTATTATGCTATCTTAAAAATATATTTTTAGGCATTTAGAAATGTATATATTTAATTTGTTCATAGAATTGATATTTATACCTTATTTAATAAAAGATACTCTTTACATATGCATTTTAACATATTTCAAAATAATAGCAAGTAGTAATGATCAAATTTTTTCATATCCAATATATTTATTTATATATAATTAAAAATGTTTTTTTGTCTAATAAATAATACATCTACAATATGAATGTTTTTTACATATATAAATTATTCTTATCGTATAATTATATTTTTAATATTATAAGTGATTTCATCATATTATAAAAGGATAGCATATTCTCTATCCTTATATAATACTTGTTTTTATTATTCAACAAATCAGCAAACTTTACCCTTTAAGCAAATTCAATTTTTCATAATATGTTTTTAATTTTTTTATTATCGCCTTATCTATTTGATCCATGGTCACGTCAGTAAATATTTCTATGCCTTGTTTAATATTATCAATGGCATATATATGGAAATTACCTTCTTTAACGTCTTTTAATATATCATCTTCTAGTATTATTTCATCTATATTCTGTTTTGGAACAATTATTCCTTGTTTACCTGTTAACCCTTTAGTTTTAAGAAGTTCATAGCATCCTCTTATTTTATGTGTAACTCCTCCGACTGGTTGAACATTACCAAACTGGTCTACCGAACCTGTTATAACTATACTTTGATCAAATGGTATTTCTGACAAACTAGATAAAATAGCATATAGTTCTGCACAAGAAGCACTATCTCCATCAATAATATTATAGACCTGCTCAAAACAAATCTGGCAATTTAACATTAATGGAAAATCTTGAGAATACTTATTTCCTATATAGCCTGCTAATATACCAATGCTTTTGTCAAATATATTTCCACTGAGTTTATTTTCTTTTTCAATATTGATAACACCTAATTTACCCATATAGGTTACAGCAGTAATTCGAATTATTCTTGCAACTGTACTTTCACTATAATCACTTAATGCTACTCCATTTATTTGCCCTATTTTCTTTTCCCCATAATCAATTATTATTTTATCTTTTTCGTATAAGTCTTTTATGTTTTCTTTCAATAAAGCCGCTCTATTGTTTTTCTTGATATATGCTTCTTTAATAACATTGGCGTTTATTACATTTACATTAGAACGTGCTGCACACAAATCAGCTTCTTCTATCAAATTTAATAATACAGAAAATTTGGTTGTTAATTTGTTTCTGTCTTCTGCAATGTATGATGCATATTTTAATAGTTCGTTTTTTCCATCTTTAGTAAGCATTCTATATTTTTTTCTATCACATATATCATCAAAAAAATGATAGTATTTACTTATTATTTTTTTGTTTTTATCAACTTCCGTATTAAGCTGTACATGTAATTTAAATAATTCTTTAAACTCATTATCATAAGCATACAATAAGCTGTAAATACGTTCATTTCCAATTAAAATTACCTTTAAATCCATAGGAATAGGCTCTGGTTTTATCGTTTTTATTGGAAGTGAACCAAGTTGTTCTCTAATATTCTCAAAAACCAATTTTCTATTTATTATAACTTTTTTTAATGTACTCCAAGTTAAAGCACTATTTAATATGTTTTCTGCATTAATGATTAAATAACCGCTATTGGCATTATGAAGTACTCCTTTTTTTATCATAGTATAATTAGTGGTATAGATACCTAATTCATTTTCGTATTCTATTTTACCAAACATTTCGTAATAAGATGGATTATCACAATAAATGATTGGAGATGTTTTAGCATTGGAATTGTCGATGAAAAGATTAACTTTATACTTTTCCAGATTATCATCCTCGTCATCATTCAGTAAGGATTTTAATGTACTGCTATCATCTTCAGATAATATATTTTTTATGTCCAAGAATAAATGATCTTTTAGCTCTTTTATATATGCTATTACTTTTTTATTGTTTTCAAAATCTTTTTCTGCTCTTTTAAATGCATCATCAATAATTATTTTTAAAATTTTATTTTGTAATTTGGTTACTTTCGCCTCAGATATTTTTTTTAATCTTTTTACTTGCTTCATTATATCTTCTGATTTGTTTTCCATGATATTTAGATTCTCTAATATTATTTCTTGTTCTTCAACTGTTAGATCATCGTATTTCTCTTCGCTAATTTTTTTCCCGTCTATTATGGGAATAAAAAAGATGCCTTTATCTGTTATATTAGTAGAAAATCCAAGCTTTTTAGCATCATCTTTCAATTCTTCTAATTTAGTTTCACCTTTAGATAAAAACTCATCTTTTAGGCAAGTCTCAACCTTTTTAAATTCTGCACTATTCAATTTAATGTTAGATTGTAGTATTATATCTTTTACACAATTTTCTACATTCTTTTTGAATTTCTTCCCTTTACCACAACATAGTCGCAGAACTCTTGGTTTATCTTCATTTTTGAAGTTATACACATAACACCAATCATCAGGAGGATTGTTCTTTTTACTCTTGTCTTTTAGAAATTTTTTTAGAAATTCTACAGTGTTTAATCCTTCTTCAGCTGATAAGTATATATTATAGCCAGATCCATTTAGCTTAAGACCAAAATCAAGTATTTCGCTTACTCTGCCATTCCCAACAAATATATCTTCTTCATCTTTGTCATTATCTGATTCTTCTATGATAATTGACTTCAAATCTAAATCTTCATGGGAAAGTTCATACAATTCCTTCATTAAGCAGCTCCTCCCTATACCCTTTGCCCTTTAAAGTTTCATATACTTTATCTTATACATTTATAAGGTATCTTGTTAATAATTAATAAAAAAAAATACCTCCAAGTAAACTGTCTACTTTGGAAGTATCATATCATTATAAAGCTATTAACTTATTTCCACATTATATAAGCATCTTCTCTTGGTTTTTCATAAAAGTTCTTTCTTACTCCGGATATTTCGAATCCTAATTTCTTGTATAGTTTAATTGCTTTCTTATTACTTATCCTTACTTCTAAAGTAAAAGACATAATTCCATGTTTTCTACCTTCTTCTATAAGAGCCTCCGTTACTTTTCTACCAAGTCCTGCTCCTCTTCTATCTTTTTTTACTGCTATATTAGTAATATACCCTTCACCTACGATATTCCATAATCCCGCATATGCTAATATATTATTGTCTTCTTCTATTACCATGTATATTGAGTGTTTATTGATTGTTATTTCCTTAGTAAATGCATCTTCTGACCAAGGATTAGGGAAAGTACTTTCTTCAATTGAATGTACTTGTTCTATATCCTCTAATTTCATTTTTCTTACTAGATACATGTATTATGTTTCCTTTCATATTCCCTTTCTGCTTGGGACTTTCTGAGATATATAGGTTTGAAATTCATATAACTTTCTGTTTTCCCTTTTGTCCCATATAATATACCCAAAGCAGCTACTGAGGATGCTCTCTGTACATTATTATTTAAAGGAGCTAATACATATTCTTCATGTGTAAAATTATTTTTTATTGCATCAATATTAGGAGCTACACCATCTCCCAAAAATATGACTTGTCTAGATAATTTTTTGATTTCTATAATTATTTCTTCTATAGGTACAACTGTACTAGGTAATATATTGATAAAATCATTCCCATTATATGAGTATAAACCTGTATATACTTGGTTTCTTCTTGCATCCATTAATGGACATATTATTCTATCAGTGTATCCAATATTATAAGCTAAAGCATCTAGAGTATTAATCCCTGCAATAGGAATTTCCAGTGTATGGGCAAGACCTTTTGCTGTAGCAACACCGATTCTTAATCCTGTGAAAGACCCAGGGCCTTTAGAAACTGCTATTACATCTAATTCATCTAAATCTAAATTGATCATGTTGCAAACTTCTTCTATCATAGGCATTAATGTCTGTGAATGAGTTTTCTTATAGTTAGTTGTATATTCACATATTAATTGATTGTCTTCTGCAACAGCTATAGAAGCAGCCACAGCAGAACTTTCTATGGCTAAAACTTTCATTTGTCAATTCCTCCGACTGTTATTTTCCTGTAATCTATACCTTTATCAAGATCCTTTTCAATATTAATCCATATTGCTTCTTTTGGCATTAATTCTTTAATTAAATCTGCCCATTCTACTAGACATACTGCATCATTATAAAAATATTCTTCATATCCTATCTCATACATTTCATCTGGGTCATCTATCCTGTAAACATCAAAATGGTTGAATTTTAGCTTGTCAGTATAATATTCATTAACAATTGTGAAGGTAGGACTAGTAATATGTTCATTAATTCCTAGACCTTCCGCAAATCCTTTTGTGAATACTGTCTTGCCGACACCTAAATCACCGAGCAAACAATATATCTGTCCTTTTTCTGCTTTATCTCCCATGTTTCTGCCTATCTCTTTTGTTTCTTCTGCTGAAAATGATTTATAAATCAATCAAATCTTCCCTTCATTCTTCTGCTGTTTGAATTTATATCTTGTAGATTCCATTTTTCTGCTAACAATCTTTTCAATATTCTTCATGTTCTTATCTTCAATTAGTCTATTTGGTATAATAAAAGCTTGATCTTTATTTATGTAAAATAAAAGATTATATTTTGATTCAACGACTTTATACAAATTATCCCATCCAAAATCTACCCATTGACCAGATTGAAGTACACTGAATCCTGGTTCATTGATTTTATATATAATTGCTTCTTTATATACAGGATTAGTTAAAAATTGTTTTTTAGATTGTAAATATAACATTAATGGAGATATCACTAAATACAGTAAAGCTCCAAACAATAATATTAGAGTGGTAAATGTATCATGCCACAAAAAAGATATTGGAAATACTACTAAGCAAATTATACTGAATATCAATGTTATTTTGCTACTGAGTCTTGAATAAACATGTCCTAACATAAAAAAGAACATATCTTTTTCATTAATTTTTACATTTAATTCTATATCATTACTATTAAGCTTATTATCACTAATAGGTTTATTTTTATTAGATTTACTGTCATTAGGTTTACTCTTGTTAGATTTATTTTTATCTGTTTTATTTTTATCTAGTTTATTATTATCAAGTTTTGCGGTTTTATTTGCTTTTTGTGAATTATTAACATTTTTGCTATTGTTATTATTCTTTCCACTCTTACTATTGTTCTTTTTATTCTTATTTGCCATATTAACCTCCAATTATTAAAGAATGCTTTCGATAGGTATTATAGCACTTTTACGTTAATTTAGCTAGTAGAAAACAACCTACAATTAAATTTATAATAATTTTTTTAGTTATCTATTCTTTATATTTATTAACAAAAAAACCTAGATCTAATCTAGGTTTTTTCAACTCCACTTTTTCAGTATAGTCGGTTTGAATGCTTTAATTACAATACCACTAAATATAGTAACGATAACACCTTTTATAAGATTAAAAGGTATATAAGCTCCAAATATCATACCCATTTTCTCGGTATGTGAAGTTATACCTGTATATACAGGTATATTAATAAAGTAATTAACCAATCCTGCTGTTATTGTCATAACTATTATTGCTGTTAAGCTTCCTATAACGAATCTTTTTACATTATTCCTTTTAAATATCAGGCAGAAAGGTAAAACATAAGCTACACCAACTAAAAAATTAGCAAACTCTCCTATTCCTCCTGTACCAGAATTGAACATTATAAATCTAAGCAGATTTTTCATGAATTGAATTATCACTGTTGCTACTGGTCCTAGAATAATTCCACCAATAATCGCTACCGTATCACTAAAATCTATTTCCAAAAAAGGTGGAAAATAAGGCAACGGAAATTCCAATATAAATATAATGTATGCTATTGCACTTAGTAAAGCAACTTTCACCAGATAAATTGTATTAAATTTTTTTTCGGTTTTTGAATGGTTAGCTCCATGAATACTAATTTTACTTGTTTTTTCCATAATTACTAATCTCCTTTCAAAAACCCTTCGGGACATTAACTAAAGAACAAAATAAAAAACACCTTTGAAATCTTCAAGGTGTTATTATCATAAATAATAATTTGATTTCTTCTCTCATCCAGACTATACTGTCGGTCTTGGAATTACACCAAGTCAGCCAATGGCTCGCGGACTATAACCGCCGGTAGGGAATTACGCCCTGCCCTGAAGAATTTTTTCTATATATATTTGTTAAATATATTATATTTTATTCTTATGTATTTGTCAATGATTAATTCATCTACTTTATTTTATAAAGTTTTAAGAATTTTTACTATATTTTCTCTTGCTTCCTATTTTGTCATCAAGCAATACTTCATTTAACAATGTTATTATTAATGCAATTAAAGCAGAAAGCCAAAATCCATTGATTTTAATTCCTCCTACCAATTTATCCATTAGCATTATCATCCAAGTGTTAATAACAAAACTAAATATACCAAAACTTATTAGATTGATTGGTAATGTAATTAACATTAACAACGGTTTTATTAAGATGTTTACCAATACAAAAACTAAAGCTGCGATAAAGGCTGTTGATGTATGTTCTAAGCTTACTCCACTAAATACATATTGACTTATGAAAAAAACTAGTACATATAATATATATTTATAACATATTCTATTCACCGCTCATTCTCCTTCATAAATTAGTTTTTGACTTATGATTATGTTTAACATTTGTATTCTTGTTTAATCTAATATATTGCTCTTTTAATAATATTTCCTTATAGTCTTTAATACTATTATTAGGTTCAATATTTCCGAATACATTATAATACATGTCACTCATATTAATCTCTCTCCTTATTTTAAGCTTATCTTTACTATATCTTCTCCTGATTTTACGTCTACTAAATCAAAAGCTTCACAATGCTTTAATTCTCTTAAGACTTCTAAAATATCATTAATTATATTTAATATACTTTTTATACTATATTTTTTCTCTTTAATAGTTATTTCAATATTAGGAACGATAAAGGCAACAATTACTATTAAATCTTGTACGCAGTCTAATAACTCACTAAATATTATGAGGGGAATTGGTATAACTATTTTAGTCTTTTTAGAACGGATGTTAAGCTTAAGTAATTTAGCTCTATTCAACATATATCTTTACCTGAGTTTTTCCATCTTCCTCATCATAAGTCTCAACATCTACAAGAACTGTATCTTCAAGTTCACCAGATTCTAGAGCCCCTAATATTTTATTAAAATCTATTGAGCTTAAATTAATTCCTTTTTCGTTCATCTGCTCTTTAACATCTTCTGGAATCAAATTGTTAGCGTGTGGTAAAATACCTCCTAAAGCTTTAATTAATTTTAATGGTATGTTTACATTAACTTTAGTTTCTCCATTTTCAGTAGTGACTTTAATTCTTAAAAATTTGAACTCTCTCTTCTCTATGGGATTATGATACTCTTGTACTATATTCTCTTCTTTATCTTCAACCTCTCTTAATGCTTGTAATAATTCCATGCCCTCTTCAGCTGTAATTTGACCTTTTTCAATCATCTCAAGAATTTTCTTTTCTTCGCTCATAATAACATCCTTTCATACTATTATTTTTAGACTCATGATTTTTAGTAGCATTAAATCTTTAACTCTTTAATCCTTTCCATTGCTTCTTTCGCAGTTAATTCTCCTGATGCCAGCTGGTCTAAAATTTCTTGCTTTAATTCTTTTAACTCTTTTAATGAATCCATCTTAAGAGAAACTGATTCTCTTCTTTCACTTCTTCTTTTACTTTCATCTTGTAAACCTAATGACTTTATGACAGAATCTAATTTACTTCTAACAGTTGGATATGATATTCCTAATTCTTTTTCTACATCTTTTATATTTCCTCTAGACATAATAAATATATTAATGAACTCTAATTCATCTTTTGGTAGTCTACAGAATTGACAAGGTTTAAATTCTCCTTCTATTGATGTAGAGCAATTAGGGCAATTTAATTTGGTTATTTCTAATTTCTCACCGCATACTGGACATTTCCCTGGTGCTTTATATTTCATTTTCTCACCTTCTTCATATAATCTATTCATTACCTTATATTAATAATATATATTATAATATTAATTTTGTCAATATATATTTTTAATTTATTAATATATATATTAATATATTTAATATGTTTATTAATTATGTTAAAATCTTTAACATTTATTTTTAAAATTAAATCCACATTATAAAATTAAAGTATACTAATTGTTAAATATATTTTTGTACGATATAATGTATATATCAAATTTCAGAAAACATTAACTTACTATACAGATTATTTCTATAGATATCGACTTAGACTTAACTGAAAGGACTGCATAACTATGACTAATAACCCTGATCTCTATTTACAATTTTTTCATAATAATTGTAATGCATTTCTCATAATGCAAAACAAAAAAATTATAGAGTGTAATGATAGTATTGTTAATCTATTTAATTATAATACTAAAAAAGATATTATAGGTGGTTTTAGCTTCATATTATTTCCTAAGCATCAACCGAATGGTATGTCATCCGTTGTAGAATTTCATAAAATACTTAATAGTGTTAAAAATCATTGTAGCAAAACCTTTAACTTTGTTTGTATTAAAAATAATTTTATAGAGTTCGAAGCTGAGATTTCTATAAATAAATATCCAAGTGGAAATGATATCTTATCTTTTATATCTATAAAATGTATCTCAGATTTCACTTATGACAAGCAGCTATTACAATCAGAACAATTCAAAAATTATATTGATGTATCCTCAAACTATTTTGTTGCACTGGATAATACAGGAAAAATAAACTTCATAAATAAATCTCTTGGGTCAATTTTAGCTAATGAAGATAAATATCTTATTGGAAAGAATTGGTTTGATATAGCTTTACCTTTTGACGATAGAATAAGTACATTAAATATATTTAATGACTTGATTTCAGGTAATATGAAAGAAAATGAACAAATATATGCCCAATCTTTATTAACTAAGACTGGTGAAAAAAATATCGTCATGTGGTCCAATTCAATTTTAAAAGACGAGAAGGGTAGTATAATAGGAATACTTAGTTCAGGCCATGATATAACTGATAAGTTACAAATTCAAAGGCAATTGATGGAAGTAGAAACTAATTTCCAGCAACTATTAGAATATATCAACGAAATTTTTTGGGTAAAAAATATAGGAAACAGCAATCTGCTTTATATCAGCACTGCTTATGAACATATTTTCGGTAAAAAATGGGACTGTAAAAATGGTATTGATGATTTTTTTGCCTCAGTTCACCCCTCTGATCTAAATAATGTAAAATCTTCTTATGAAAAATTAGTTAAAATGGGTAGTAATTCCAAATTAGAATTTAGAATCATCAAACCCGATAACAGCATACGCTGGATATATTCAAGAACTTTTCCAGTAAAAGATGCACAAAATAAGATATATAGAATTTTAGGTGTAGCTGAGGATATAACAAAAAGAAAGAATTTGCAGGATAGTTTGTTTAAGATGGCAACTACTGATTACTTAACTGGTTCTTACAATAGACAGCATTTTATTAAAACCGCTGAAGGTTATATTTCATACGCTAGATCAACTAATGAATCTGTATCTTTTCTTATGTTGGATATTGATTATTTCAAAAAAGTTAACGATACATATGGTCACAGTATTGGTGATGAAGTATTAAAAAGATTAGTTGAATCATGTGTCGCTGTACTTGGAGAAAATGATATATTCGGTAGAATCGGTGGAGAGGAATTTGCGATTCTCTTAACTGGTTATACCAAAAAAAATGCATATAGGATTGCAGAAAAGATAAGAAAAAAAATAGAGAAATTAGATTTAAAGATACAAGGACATATAATCAATACCACCATAAGTATTGGTATGTCAATGTTAAGCGAAATCCAATGTGAAGATGACTGTATTAGGTGTTTGTTGAATACTGCAGACAAAGCTTTATATAAGGCTAAAAATACTGGTCGGAATAAAACAGTTATCTATTCATCTACTATGGAATAGAAATATTATACATATAATACTCTATTTATATAACCATTGTTATATGTGGTACAGTTTATTTTGAACTGTACCACTTTGTAATTTAGTTATCTTAAATCCATTATAATTTCATAGATAATCCTATTCTTTTTTTCTTAACATCTACTTTTATAACTTTTACATTAACAATATCCCCTACAGATACTACCTCCAAAGGATGTTTAATATATTTATCGGCCATCTCTGATATGTGCACCAATCCATCTTGATGTACTCCAATATCAACGAAAGCTCCAAAATCTATAACGTTTCTCACCGTACCTTTTAATACCATACCTTCTTTTAGGTCTTCCATTTCCAATACATCAGTTCTGAGAATCGGTTTTGGCATTTCTTCTCTTGGATCACGTCCAGGTTTTTCTAGTTCTTTTATTATATCTCTTAAGGTTGGTACCCCTACTCCTAATTTTTCAGACATACCTTGTATATCTTTTATTTTGTTATTTATTCCATTAATATTTTTATTATTAAGATCTTCAAGAGTATTTCCTATTTCATCAATTAGTTGTTCAGTAGCCAAATAAGTTTCTGGGTGAACACCTGTATTATCTAATGGATTATTTCCATCTATGATTCTTAGAAATCCTGCACATTGTTCATATGCTTTTGGTCCCAATTTAGCAACTTTCAACAATTGTTTACGATTTTTAAATTTACCTTCCGTTTCTCTATAGCCAACAATATTCTTTGCTATTGTTTTACTTATACCAGAAATATATTGTAATAGAGATGGTGAAGCAGTATTGAGGTCTACTCCTACTTTATTAACACTGTCTTCAACTACACCTGTTAATGTTTCTCCTAATTTTTTTTGGTTCATATCGTGTTGGTATTGTCCTACTCCAATGGATTTTGGATCGATTTTAACTAATTCAGCTAAAGGGTCTTGTAACCTTCTTCCTATTGATACTGCACTTCTAAGTGCCACATCAAATTGAGGAAATTCCTCCGTACCAAGTTTTGAAGCAGAATATACTGAAGCCCCGGCCTCATTTACTATTATATAATGAATATCTTTATCGATTTCTTTTAACATATCTGCTACAAATAATTCTGATTCTCTAGAAGCAGTACCATTACCAATAGCTAATAAATCCACATCATGTTCTTTTATTAAAGATTTCAATTTTTTCTTTGCTTCTACAGTTTTATTCTGTGGTGGTGTCGGATAAACAACTGTTGTATCAAGTACTTTCCCTGTACCATCAATTACAGCAATTTTACATCCAGTTCTAAAAGCTGGATCAAGTGCTAGTACTACTTTACCAACAATTGGTGGTTGCATTAATAATTGGTCTAAGTTTTTACCAAAAACTTTTATTGCACCTTCTTCTGCATTTTCTGTTAGATCTGATCTTATTTCTCTTTCGATAGCTGGTGAAATCAATCTTTTGTAACTATCTGAAATAACTTCTTCCAATATAGGTGTCGTATATTGATTTTCTTCTCTAACTATTTTATTTCTAAGATATCTATTGATTTCTATAATAGGAGATTCTATTTTTACTACTAGAACTTTTTCCTTTTCACCTCTGTTAATTGCTAATATTCTATGAGGTGCTATCTTTTTAATGTCTTCTTCATATTCGTAATACATCTCATATACTGACTCAGCTTGTTTATCTTTTGCTTTAACAATTAATTTTCCTTTTGAGAAAGTTCTTTTCCTTATTTCTTTTCTATAATCAGCTTCATCAGATATCATTTCAGCTAATATATCTTTTGCTCCATTAATAGCATCATCTATTGTTTTAACACCCTTTTCCTCATTTATATATTCAGCAGCAATATCTGTAACAGGTGTCTTTAGATTCTGCATCCATATTTTTATAGCTAATGGTTCCAAGCCTTTCTCTTTAGCTATAGTAGCTCTAGTCCTTCTTTTTGGTCTATATGGTCTATATAAATCATCCACTTCTACAAGCGTTTTAGCTAATAGTATAGATGTTTCCAATTCTTTAGTTAATTTCCCTTGTTCATTAATACTAGCAATAACCTGTTCTTTTTTTGCTTCTAAATTTCTTAAATACGTAAGACGGTCATGAAAATCCCTTAATATTTCATCACTTAAAGAACCTGTCATTTCCTTACGGTATCTAGCTATAAAAGGAATTGTATTACCTTCATCAATTAATTTGACCGTTGCTTCTACCTGCCAACTTTTTATACCTAATTCCTTTTCTAGTACTTTTAAAATATCCATAACATAATAACTCCTTTACTGTAAACTCTAATAATTATTATATCTTAATAGCACTTACGGTACAAGGATTTTCCTTATTAAAAACACGTCTTATAGTATTAAAGGCTTAAGCTAAAGAATAAACATATAAAAAAAGCTACCTCTAAAAGAGATAACTTTTAATATTATAAGCAAATTATTTTATTGATTAGAATCTGTCTTTAAATCCATCATGAATAGCATTTAAAGCTCTATCAGTATCTTTCTCGTTAATTAGTATCGAAATCTTAATTTCAGATGTTGATATCATCTTGATATTGATATCAGTATCATATAAACTTTCAAACATTACTGCTGCTACACCTGGATTAGATGCCATACCAGCTCCAACTATAGATACTTTTGATACTGTATCATCATATTCGATTCTTTCCCCAGATATTCTTGTAAGATTATCTTGTAAGATAGCTTTTGCATCTTCTAATGAATCTCTTGGAACTGTGAAAGATATATCCTTAGTATTATTTCTACCGATTGATTGTAAAATAATATCAACATTAATATTATGTTTAGCAAGTATAGAAAATAGTCCAAACGCCTTTCCTGGTTCATCTTTAATACCAATTACTGCAATTCTAGCAACATTTTTGTCAGCAGCTACACCACTTACCAACATTTTTTCCATTTTACATTCCTCCCTAACAATAGTTCCTTCTGCTTTTGTCAAGCTTGAGCGCACTACTAATTCTACACCATATTTTTTGGCAAGTTCTACTGAACGATTGTGAAGAACTTTTGCACCAAGTGAAGCTAATTCCAACATCTCGTCATAAGTAATTTCATCTAACTTAACTGCATCTTTGACAATTCTTGGATCAGCTGTATAAACACCATCTACATCTGTGAATATCTCACATTTATCAGCATTAAGTGCTGCAGCTAATGCTACTGCTGTAGTATCAGAGCCACCTCTGCCTAATGTAGTTATATCATCATATTTATTTACTCCTTGAAATCCAGTTACAAGGACAATATTCTTTCTTTCAAGTTCTGAATTGATTCTCTCTGCATCTATTCTTTTTAGCCTTGCATTACTATACACTGATGTAGTATGCATCTTTACTTGAAAAGCATTAAGTGAGATTGCAGGGTATCCTAGATTTTGTAATGCCATAGCCATAAGTGATACAGACTGTTGTTCTCCTGTAGTTAATATCATATCCATTTCTCTTCTTGAAGGATTTGGATTAATTTCTTTTGCTTTCTTTATCAAATGATCAGTAGTATCACCTTGTGCAGATAAAACTACTACTACTTTATGACCTTTTTTGTAATCTTCTAATATTCTTTCTGCAACATTGTATACTCTTTCTTTGTTAGCTACAGAACTACCGCCAAATTTCTTTACAATTAACAAGTTGTTTCCTCCTCTTTAGGTATCTAATTAGTATATGTTTTATTTTAAGAAATAGTCCATTAATTCGTGCCCTTTAATGAATACATTACCCGTTGTTTTACAAGATTCCTCATTGTATTCTGCATCGGATTCAATTAAATTAGAGCTGTCATATATTAAATAAGGTACCGGTTTATTTGTATGTGTCCTAATAGCTAGAGGTGTTGGATGGTCAGGTAGTATCAGTATCTTATAGTCTTCTTTTATGTTGTCAAGTTCTTCCTTTATGTATCTGACAACTTTCTGGTCTATAAGTTCTATTGATTTAACTTTATTATCTATTTCTCCTCTATGTCCACATTCATCTGGTGCTTCCATGTGTACATACACAAAATCTTCACCACTTTTTAAAACTTCAACTGCTGCTTTTGCCTTTCCTTCAAAGTTAGTATTAATATTACCTGTAACACCTTCAACTTCAATATTTTTCATATCTGCAGCTATAGCAATTCCTTTTAATAAATCAACCGCTGATATCATAGCACCTTTTTTATGGTATTTATCATAAAAAGAATTTAATGATGGTTTTGTGCCTTCCCCCCAAATCCATATAGAATTTGCAGGTCTTAATCCTTTTTCTTTTCTCTTTATATTAATTGGATGTTCCTTCAAAAGTTCATAACTCAACTTCATCATTTGTTCTATTTTATCCGAATTAGTTCCTTTTGGCAAATAATCTTTAATATTTCTTTCTAGTATATCATGAGGTGGTGTAAGATTAACATCAGTACTTCCCCCATGCCATATTATTGCATGTCTATAGCTGGTACCACTATAGAACATAATTTTATCATTACCTAAATATTTTTCTAGATATTTAACTAATTCATCTGCTTCTTCTGTTGTAATCTCATCAGAACTGTGGTCAATAATGGTTTTGTCTTCGTATGATCCTTCTTCGCTTAATGTAACTAAATTACATCTAAAGCTTACATCGCCCTCTTCCATATTAGCACCAATACTTAATGCCTCAAGTGGTGATCTGCCAGTATAATATTTTTGGGGATCATATCCTAGAACTGATAGATTAGCAGTATCACTTCCTGGTGTTAACCCGTCTGGAATAGTCTTGACTAATCCGATTTCACTATATTTTGCTAAAGAGTCTATATTAATTTTATTGGCCACTTGTAATGGTGTTTTATTACCTAATTGTTTTACTGGCTCATCAGCCATACCGTCACCTAATATTACAACATATTTCATATATATCATCCCTTCGCTGTCTAACGGCAATTACATTTTAAAAATTATTTGTCTATACGTATGACACTTAATACTTCTGTTGCTACACCTTTAGTTTTTAATTCATCTAATTTATTTCTTAGAATTCCTTCTTTTTCTGCATTTGTAACAAAAGCTACTTCATCTTGTATGTTTTCTATTTTTATATATTCAACATCACCAAATATATCAGCTACTTGATTTCTTACTGTTTTAACATTTTCAGGTACTAATCTAATAAAGCATCTTGATAGGACATTATCAACGCTCATCAATTCCATTTTTTTCGTACTCCATAATGATACTATGTTTCTGCCAAGATGTTTTACTGCATCAACTATGTCAGCCACAACAGCACTTGCAGTAGGAAGTTTACCTGCGCCTTTTCCATAGAACATAACGTCACCGATAACATTTCCTTTTACATATATTGCATTGAACACTCCATTGACATTAGATAATGGATGATCTTTTCCTATCATCATTGGTGAAACCATGGCATAGACTTTTTCATCTAATTTTTTACTTGTAGCCAATAGTTTAATATCGCATCCTAGTTTTTTAGCATATATCATATCAACATCTGATATTTTTGTTATACCTTCTGTATATATGTCTTCAAAATCAACTTGCATACCGAAAGCAAGTGATGAAAGTATTGCGATTTTTCTACATGCATCAAATCCTTCTACATCAGCTTCTGGATTTCTTTCCGCATAACCTTTTTCTTGCGCTTCTTTTAGTACAGTCTTAAAATCAAGTCCTTCATCCGCCATTTTACTAAGTATAAAATTAGTTGTACCGTTTAGTATTCCAGTTATTTCGTATATTTCATCAGCAGTTAGTGATTGATTAAGAGGTCTTATAATAGGTATTCCACCACCAACACTTGCTTCAAATAAAAAATTAATATTCTTGTCTCTTGCTATCTGTAGTAATTCTGCTCCATGACGAGCTACTAATTCTTTGTTAGAAGTAACAACACTTTTTCCTTTTAAAAGTGCTTTTTTAACAAAAGTATATGCTGGTTCAATACCACCCATAACTTCTGCTATGACCTTTACACTGTCATCATTTAGTATATCTTCGTAATCTTTTGTCAGTATGTCTTCAATTGGTGTTCCTGGAAAATCTCGTAAATCTAATACATATTTTAACTTGATTTTTTTTCCTGCTCTTTTATTAATGCTTTCTTTATTTGTTGTTAGGACTTCTACTACTCCTGAACCAACTGTTCCATATCCTAATATTGCAACGTTTACCATTTATTTCACTCCCTAGCTAATATTTTTACTTGATGTATTCCTTCGTGACTTTCTAATGACGTAATCATTTCTTGTATATCACCAGATGTCGGAAGTATTTCCATACTTAATGTTATATTGGCAACACCGTTAATTGGTATTGTTTGATGTATCGTCAGTATATTTGCCTTATATTCGGCAATCATATTTAGTATGCATGATAATAGTCCTGGTTCATCATCAAGACCTAAAGAGACAGTAATAGCTCTTCCTCTCGAATTATCATAGAATGGGAATATAGTGTCTTTGTATTTATAGAACGAGCTACGGCTTATCCCAACAGAGTCTACTGCTTCTTGTATCGTTATGGCTTTTTCTTTTTCTAGAAGTTTCTTTGCTTGAACAACTTTAAGAAAGACTTCGGGTAAAGCTTTTTTCTTTATTATATAATATCTGGCTGTATCAGGCATTCCATCACCTTCTGTTTTCGTATTAAATACATTTGTTTTTATAAGGGAGATTATAACATGAAGTTAATAAAAATTCAAGAGATATGTATAAAATATGTTAAAATTTTATTATTTGCATTAAGTAGAGTAGTTTAAAAATGGGGACTAGATGAAATAGTAAGAGTATTGAATAGAGCTACTTATTAGAAATTATTACACAAGATTTTTTCTTTAATAAAAAAATCTTGTGTTTTTGTTAAACACAAGATTATAATCCATTCTATATTTTTATACTATTTTATTTTGAATGCACAACTTATGTATAATTATTCTTGCTCCTTTGTTACTTTATCAAGTTCTAAATGTTCTTCTTCCGACATTATCAAGTCAATATCTAGTAATATTACCATTCTTTTATCCATTTTTGCAATGCTTTTTATATATTTTCTATTAATTCCTGTGACAATTTTGGGAGCTTCTTCAATATTGTCATCTTCAATATTCAATATCTCTTGGACGGAGTCAACTATAAAACCGATTTTCATGTTATTGGTAACTGTTACAATAATTTTAGTATTTTCGTCGACTTCTCTTTCTGTGAGATTGAATTTTTTTCTTAAGCTGTAAACTGGTAATACGTTACCCCTAAGATTAATGATACCTGTTATATACTCTGGAGTATTGGGTGTTTTTACAACTTCTTGATATTTTTCAATTGTTATAACCTTCATTATATCTAACCCGTATTCTTCTTTATCAAGTTTAAATATAACTTGTTGCATTGTAGACATATCTTTCACTCCTTTTGTAATTTTTATGACATCATATTTGGATATCTAAGTTTACTTACTTTTTATTTAGCGGCTAACCATTGTAAATAGGCATTAATGAATAAGTCTATTTTTCCATCCATGACACTTTGCACATTTCCTGTTTCTTCGTTAGTTCTATGATCTTTTACCATACTGTATGGATGCATTACATATGAACGTATTTGGCTACCCCAACCTATTTCCTTTACTTCCCCTCTTATACCTTCCATTTTTTTCATTTGTTCTTGTCGTCGTATTTCATATAGTTTAGCTTTTAACATTTTTAAAGCTCTATCTTTGTTTTTATGTTGTGAACGTTCGTTTTGACATTGAACTACTACACCTGTAGGTATATGAGTTATTCTAACTGCTGAATCTGTTTTGTTGATATGCTGTCCTCCAGCTCCACTTGCACGATAAGTATCTATTTTCAATTCATCATCATTTATTTCCATATCAATATCATCATCTAATTCAGGTAATACATCAAGTGACGCAAAGGAAGTATGTCTTCTGCCAGATGAATCAAATGGAGATATTCTAACTAAACGATGAACTCCTTTTTCTGATTTCAGGTAACCATATGCGTTCTCACCATTAACTTGAATAGTCACAGATTTAACTCCTGCTTCTTCACCATCTAGATAATCAAGTGTTTCTATTTTATACCCTTTATCATCAGCCCATCTTGTATACATCCTTAGTAGCATACTTACCCAGTCACATGCTTCTGTTCCACCAGCACCTGCATGTAAAGATATTATAGCATTATTGCTATCGTATTCTCCTGATAAAAGAGTTTTTGTTTTTAACTGTTCATAGTCATTTATGAATTTTTTAAGAGAAGATGTTATTTCTTGAACAATATCACTATCTTCTTCTTCCATACCCATTTCAATCAATGTTTCTATATCTTCATATTCTTGAACAAGACTATCATAGTTTTGTACTTTATCCTTTAGTTGTTTTATTTCTTTTAACACCTTGCCTGAATTTTCTGCATCAGCCCAGAATTCTTCTGAAGCAGTTTTCATGTCTAGCTCTTCTATTTTGTTTTTCACGTTAACTAAGTCAAAGTGAAACACTCATTTCATCTAATTTTTCTTTATATGCTTGTAATTCTAATTTGCTTTGTTCTAATTCCAGCATTCTATCACCTCTATTAATAATTGTTATTTTTAT
Source organism: Vallitalea longa (assembly GCF_027923465.1). Lineage (NCBI taxonomy): Bacteria > Bacillati > Bacillota > Clostridia > Lachnospirales > Vallitaleaceae > Vallitalea > Vallitalea longa. The sequence goes on along the minus strand of NZ_BRLB01000009.1, from coordinate 169,547 downwards.
ATTTTAAGGATAATGGAGATTAGTTATTGATTAAAAAAATCACCAATAGACCTTAAAAATTATTTATATATGGGAAAAGTTACAATATACCCTATACTTAGCTGGAACTTTCCCCACATATAATTATATTTATTTATTTTGTCCACAACAATATTTGTATTTTTTTCCACTTCCACATGGGCATGGCTCGTTTCTTCCAATTTTTCTTTCTTTTCTTCTAACTGGTTGTTTGACTACTTTTTCTTCTCCTCTATTGGTTGAAGTTACTTTTGCAACTCTTTCTCTTTCTATTTTTCTTGCAGGTCTTATACGGTATAGAGCTCTTAGAGTTGTTTCCTGTATGTTATTTGACATTTCTTCAAACATATCAAATCCAATGAATTTATATTCTACAAGTGGATCTCTTTGTCCATATGCACGTAGTCCGATACCTTGTCGCATTTGGTCCATATTGTCAATATGGTCCATCCATTTTTGGTCAACGGATTTTAGTAATATGACACGTTCTGCTTCACGCATTAATTCTTCATCATCGAACTCTTGCTCTTTTTCTTCATAGAGTTTAATTGCTTTATCATATAATAATTTTTTGAATTTTTCTTTTGTTAATGCTTCTCTCTCTTCTTGTGTTGTACTAATGGATTTAATTGGTATAATCTCATTTAGAGATTCCATTAATCCTGGTAAATCCCATTCATCAAATTCTTGATCTTCTCCAGCATGAGAATCAACAAATCTTCCGATAACTTCTTCAATCATCTTCATGACGTAGTCTCTCATATTGTCGCCTTCTAGAACTTTTTTCCTTTCACCGTATATGATTTCTCTTTGCTCATTCATAACTTGGTCATAATCCAATAAGTGTTTTCTTATTGAGAAGTTATTACCCTCAACTTTTTTCTGTGCTTTCTCTATAGCATTAGATAAAATACCTGCTGCTATAGGTTCACCTTCTGGAAGACGCAACCTAGTTACTGTAGCTTGCATTCTTTCAGAACCAAATAAACGCATTAAATCATCATCCAATGATATATAGAATTTAGATTCACCTGGGTCACCTTGACGTCCTGAACGACCTCTTAACTGATTATCGATACGTCTTGATTCATGTCGCTCTGTACCTATTATCTTAAGTCCACCAACTTCAACAACACCTTCACCTAATTTAATATCTGTACCACGACCAGCCATATTTGTAGCTATGGTAACAGATTTTTTTTGTCCAGCATTGGCAACAATTTCTGCTTCTCTTTCATGATACTTGGCATTAAGTACTTTATGTTGAACACCTTTTTTTCTAAGTAGCTTACTCAACTCTTCTGATGATTCTATTGTTATAGTACCTACCAAAACAGGCTGTCCTCTGTCATAACATTCAGCAATATCGTTAATTACTGCATTTACTTTTTCTTGATGTGACTTATACACTTGGTCTGGTTGATCTTTCCTTATAACAGGTTCATTTGTTGGTATAGCAATTACATCCATACCATATATTTCTCTGAATTCTTCTTCTTCAGTTAAAGCTGTACCTGTCATACCAGATTTTTTATCATATTTATTGAAGTAGTTTTGGAAAGTTATAGTAGCAAGTGTTTTACTTTCTCTTCTTACTCTTACACCTTCTTTTGCTTCTATCGCTTGATGTAATCCGTTAGAATATCTTCTTCCTGGCATTAAACGACCAGTAAATTCATCTACTATTACGATTTCTTCTTCTTTTATTACATAGTCTTTATCTAAAAACATAGTATTATGTGCTTTTAATGCTAATATAACATGGTGTTGTATTTCCATATTTTCAGGATCAGCCAAGTTTTCAATCTGGAAAAACTGTTCAACTTTTTTAATCCCATCAGCAGTCAATGATACTGATTTTGTTTTTTCATCTACTACGAAGTCCCCTTCTTCTTGTATTTCTTCATTAAGGAGAGCACTCATTTTGGATATTTCTCCAATTACTCGTCCTTTTTTCAATCTTCTAGCTATGATATCAGCCTGTTGATAAAGATGAGTAGATTTACTACTACTTCCAGATATTATCAATGGTGTTCTGGCTTCATCAATCAACACAGAGTCAACCTCGTCGATTACAACGTAATTAAGCTCTCTCTGTACCATTTCTTTTTTATAGATAACCATATTATCTCTTAGGTAATCAAAACCAAATTCATTATTAGTCCCATATGTGATATCACAGTTATAAGCTTCTCTTCTTTCAGTATTATCTATTCCATTGACTATAACCCCTACTGATAGACCTAGAAATTCATGTATTCTTCCAATGTTTTCGGCGTCACGTTTTGCCAAATAATCGTTTACTGTTACTACATGGACTCCTTTTCCTTCTAGAGCATTAAGATATGCTGCAAATGGAGCTACATAAGTTTTACCTTCACCAGTTTTCATTTCTGCTATTCTTCCTTGGTGAAGTATGATAGCACCTATAAGCTGTACTCTATAAGGTCTTATATCTACTGTACGTTTTTGTGCTTCTCTAACAACTGCATATGCTTCTACTAATATATCGTCTAAAGTTTCTCCATTTTTTAATCTTTCTTTGAATTCATTAGTTTTGTTAGTCAACTGGTCGTCTGTCAGTTTTTCCATTTCTGGTTCAAGAGCTTCTATTTGACTTACAAGGGGCATTATTCTTTTGATTTCTTTATCGCTATGATTTCCAAATATCTTTTCTAAAATTTTCATCTATCTTCACCTTCCGAATTTAATTTATATTATAATCATATATTTAAAATCGGGTTATCCTTATCATTCATTTTGTTTAATTTTACCTTATATTTAATATAATTACCATTCCTACACAATTTATAGTTATCTTTAAAATATTTTTCTAAAGAAACATTATCATACACATAAACTGTTGTCACTATCTGATTGGTATTATTATAAATCTCTCCTGTATCAAGATCAAATTTATAATCATTATCTATTCTAATAGGATTATATGTATTATCATGATTCATACATATAAATCTATGATTTTCAACTTTATTACTTAAATAATTTTGTATTAATTCATATAGATGGATTAATTTTTCTTTATTATTGATTTGCTTATCCATCTTGTTCTCTAATTGCTTAATTACGCTCTGACCTAAAACTTGCTCCAACTTCCATTGTCCAGTGGTACGTATGGGTAAAGTGAAATTGTTTTGTACTTGAATAATATTAGCATGTGAAACAAATGCTGATGGTAGACAAATAGCATATATCAATAAAATACCAGAAATGGTTATATATTTCCTACATAACTTACCCATAGTTGGACCTCCTAATAATATATATTTGATTTATTTCAATGTAACTTATAGACTCTCAATATTTTACCACTAATCTATAGATAATTCAACTTCTACCTATTACTGTTCACATTAAATTAATTTTTATATCATATTTCTAAATATTGACATTAAAAATGGAACCCTAGGGTTCCATTTTTTTATTAAAGTGTTGGTTCAATTAAACCATACGCACCATTTTTTCTTTTATATACCACATTGACTTCATCTGTATCACCGTTCATGAATACAAAAAAGTCATGTCCCAATAAATCCATTTGTAAGCAAGCTTCCTCAACATCCATTGGCTTCATTGCAAATCTTTTGGTCCTTACTATCTCAATCTTCTTATCATCTACTTCTTCTTCTATAGTCTCATTTACAAAATCTTTCTTGAATGTTGTTCCATGATGCCTTGAGATCAATTTGTTTTTATGTTTTAGAAGTTGTCTTTCTAATACATCAACTACTTTATCTATAGCAGTATACATATTTTCGGCTGACTCTTCTGCTCTGATAATACTACCTTTTATTGGAATCGTCACCTCTATGATATGTCTTAGTTTTTGAACACTCATTGTTATCTGAGCTTCATTATCCGGAGTAAAATATTTATCCATCTTACTCAACTTATCGATAGTTGCTTCCCTTAATGCTTTGGTAATTTCTATGTTTTTTCCACTTATGATGTAGCGCATACTACCAACTCCTTCCAATATGTCATAGACTTTTAAATATTATAGTCTATATTATTATATTCGATATTCAATTAATAAATCCTTTTTTAGTATATTAATTTTTATTTATTGTAATTCGTAATTTTCTGCTAAATAAAATAGATTTATGCTTTTTCATGTGGATAATTATCTCATTTTATTTTATAAAAGCCATAATTTCTGTGGATAATGTGCATAACTCTGTGAATAACCAAATTTAGTATCAATTTTTAGCTGAAAAATGTGGATACTTATCAACAGTAATATTTTATGTAAACAAGCAATTATCTGACAATTCATTATAACTTCATAAAATTATTTTATATACATGAAAACTTAATATTAGATATTATAAGCATAAGGAAAAATATGTAACAAAAAATGGCTCCTGCACAATCAGAAACCATTTTTTATAATCAGTATTAAACTCTATCTTTTACAAAATAATGAGTGTGAAGTAATTTATGAGATAACTCACTCATTGGTTCTCCTAGATATTGTTCGTATAAAGCAGTAATTGATGGATTTTCATGTGATTTTCTTATAGCTTTATTACTATCAACTTCATAGATAGCAGCCATACGTTTCTTAAGAATATCCGAGTTACCGTGATGATAAGGTTGACCTCCACCACCGATACATCCACCTGGACATGCCATAATTTCAATAGCATGTAAGTTTCTAGGATTACCGCTTTCAATTTCTTCTAATAATTTTCTAGCATTACCTAAACCATGAGCAATACCAATATTCAATGTAAAGTCATCCATTTGAACTGATGCAACTCTGACACCGTCAAATCCTCTTAATTCTTCAAAATCAACTTTTTCTAATGATTTACCAGTGTGAATTTCGTAAGCTGTTCTTGTAGCAGCTTCAATTACTCCACCTGTAGAACCGAAGATAACAGCAGCACCTGTTGATTCTCCTAATGGATTGTCGAATTCTGATTCTTCTAATTCCATTAAGTTAAGGTTAGCTCTCTTAATTAAATGAGCTAATTCTCTTGTTGAAATAGAAATATCTACATCTGGATTTCCATCAACTTTAAATTCATCTCTAGCTGCTTCAAATTTCTTAGCTAAACAAGGCATAACTGATACTACAACCATTTTCTCTCTAGGTATATTCATCTTTTCTGCTAAGAATGATTTTGCTACTGCACCAAACATTTGTTGAGGTGATTTAGCTGATGATGGAATATCAATCAATTCTGGGAATTGACTTTCAATAAAGTTAACCCAAGCAGGACAACATGATGTTAATATTGGTAATGGTACGTCTTTATCTCCTGCCAAGAATCTATTGAGTCTTCCTAATAATTCTGTTCCTTCTTCCATAATTGTTAAGTCAGCTGCAAAATCTGTATCAAATACACGATTGAATCCTAAAGATTTTAATGCAGTTACCATTTGACCTGTAACAATTGTACCTGGTTCTTGACCGAATTCTTCACCAATAGCAACTCTTACAGCTGGAGCTGTTTGAACTACTACAAATTTATCTGGATCAGCTAATGCTTCTACAACTTTCCAAGTATGGTCGTTTTCTGTTAATGCACCTACTGGACAGACTGCAACACATTGTCCACAATGAGTACATACAGTTTCTGACAATGGTGATTCGAATGCTGGAGATACAACTGCATCAAATCCTCTGTTAATTCCGGATAATGCACCAACAGTTTGAACTTCATTACACATTGTTTCACATCTTCTACACATAATACATTTATCCATATCTCTTATTATAGCTGGAGAATGGTCTAGTTTATATGTTGATTGAGAGTCACCTGTTACTCTTATTTCTCTAACTCCAAATTTTTCTGCTAGGTCTTGTAATTCGCATTGACCTGATTTAGCACAAGTCAAACAATCTTTTGGATGGTCTGATAATAATAACTCTAATACTGTTTTTCTTGCTTCTAGAACTCTGATTGTATTTGTTCTAACAACCATACCATCAACTGCTGGTGTAGCACATGAAGGAGCTAGATTTCTTCTTCCCTCAACTTCTACAACACAGATACGACATGAAGCTGTTTTATTAACCATTTTTGTATCATGCAAATCTAAATGACATAATGTTGGAATATCAATGCCTAACTTTTTAGCAGCATCTAATATAGTACTACCTTTTGGCACATGTACTTCTTTACCATCAATAGTAATTTTTACCTCTGACATTAGGTTACACTCCTTTTCTAGATTATATAAAGTATTCACTTTTATTATTTCTTAATAATTGCTCCGAATTTACATTTATCCATACAAGCACCACATTTGATACATTTTTCTTGGTCGATAGTATGTGGATGTTTAACAGTACCTGAAATAGCATTAGCTGGACAGACTCTTGAGCATGCAGTACAACCAATACATTTATCTTCTTGAATATAATATTTCAATAATTTCTTACAGTTACCTGCTGGACATGTTTTATCTTTAACGTGAGCTACATATTCATCCCAGAATATATCCAATGTAGATAATACTGGGTTAGGTGCTGTTTGACCTAAGCCACAAAGAGCTGTATCTTTAATTACACGACTTAATCTCTTAAGCTCGTCTAAGTGCTCCATTGTACCTTTTCCTGTAGTAATTAATTCTAATAGTTCAGCTAGACGTTTAGTTCCAATACGACAAGGTGTACATTTACCACAAGATTCTTCTTCTGTGAATTCTAGATAGAATTTAGCTACTGCTGGCATACAGTTATCTTCGTCCATAACAATCATACCACCAGAACCCATCATAGATCCTTTTGCAATTAAGTTATCAAAATCTATAGGTGTATCTAAGTCTTTTTCTGTTAAGCAACCACCTGAAGGACCACCTGTTTGAACAGCTTTGAATTTCTTTCCGTTCTTGATTCCTCCACCGATATCATAGATAACTTCTCTAAGTGTTGTTCCCATAGGAACTTCGATAAGTCCAACATTATTGATTTTACCTGCTAAGGCAAATACTTTTGTTCCTTTTGATTTTTCTGTACCTATTTTATTGAACCAATTTGCACCTTTTAATATAATAACTGGAATATTAGCAAATGTTTCTACGTTATTAACATTAGTAGGCTTGCCCCAATATCCTGATTCCGCTGGGAATGGTGGCTTAGTAGTTGGTTCTCCACGTAGACCTTCCATAGAATGGATAAGTGCTGTCTCTTCCCCACATACGAATGCTCCTGCACCATATGTAAGTTCTATATCAAATTCAAAACCAGTACCCATGATATCAGTACCTAACAATCCTGCTTCTCTTGCATCATCAATAGCTTTCTGAAGACGTTTGATTGCTAGTGGGTACTCTGCACGAATATATACTTTACCTTTTGTAGCTCCAATAGAATAACCACAGATTGACATAGCTTCTACAATACTATGTGGGTCTCCTTCAAGGATAGAACGGTCCATAAATGCACCTGGGTCTCCCTCATCGGCATTACATACTACATATTTTTGATCTGCTTCATATCTACTAGCAAATTCCCACTTTAATCCTGTTGGGAATCCTCCGCCTCCACGGCCTCTAAGTCCAGATTCCTTAACTACATTAATAACTTCTTTTGGAGTCATTTCAGTTAATACTTTTCCTAATGCATGATATCCATCACGTGCAATGTATTCTTCAATATTACTTGGATCTATGAAACCACAGTTTCTAAGTGCAATACGCATTTGTTTTTTATAGAAATCCATATGCTTGGAATTACTAACTTTTTCTTCTGTTTCAGGATCTTCGTATAATAATCTTTCTACTTTTCTACCTTTTACAATATGCTCTTTTACAATTTCTTCAGCATCTTCTGGTTGTACTTGAACATAAAATGTATTATCTGGTTCAATTTTTACAACTGGACCTTTTTCACAGAAACCGAAACAACCTGTTTTCAGTACCTTAACCTCTTGGTCCATATTGTTGATTTTTAACTGTTCGTTTAGATTATCAACTATTTTATCAGAATTCGCAGATTTACATCCTGTACCTCCGCAAACTAATATATGCATTTTATAGTTAGACATCTTTTGAGCCTCCTAACTTTTTTTATTCAATAGTTTTATGAGTTACAGGGATTATTCCATCAATTAACTCGCCATTTTTAATATGTTTTTCAATAACCTCTTTTGCTCTATCTATTGTTACATTACCATATACCACTGGTTCACTATTAGGCATAGTAACTTCTATTGTTGGTTCAGCATAACAATATCCCATACAACCAGTTTGAGTTACAACTACATTCTTGATTCCTTGTTTTGCCAAATCATCAATTATGAAGTTCATAACTTCTCTAGCACCTGAAGCTATACCACATGTTGCCATAGCAACTTTAACTTGTACTAATTTATCAATATTTTCGCCTTTTTCTCTTAATTCTACATTTGACTGAACTTTTTCTTTGATTTTTTTTAGCTCTTCAAATGATTTGATTTTTGCCATTATTTTTCCTCCTTTATATACATTGAACTAGAATCTTCAAAATAAAATCAAGTGTTTATACCTATTAAGAATTATATATAATCTCATAACTATACTTTTGTTCAATATATTTATTTGGCTAACAAGTTGAATTTACTTAATATTCAATCAATTTCATTCAACTTATATAGGATTACACTTATTTGTATTCTGCAAGAATATCTTTGATCATATCTGGAGTTACACGACCATAGACTTTATCGCCAACCATAACAACTGGAGCAAGTCCGCAAGCCCCTACACAACGGAGTGATTGAAGGGAAAATTTGCCATCTTCTGTTGTTTCTCCAACATCAATTTTTATTTCTTTTTTGATTTCATTAAGAACATCTTCAGCACCTCTAACATAACAAGCTGTACCCATACATACTGAAATGTTATGTTCACCTTTTGGTGTCATTGTAAAGTAAGAATAGAAAGTAACTACTCCATAAACTTTTGCTGTTGAAATTTTTAATTTTTTCCCTACAAATTTTTGAACTTCTTTTGGTAAGTATCCAAAAATTCCTTGTGCCTTGTGTAATACACGTATTAGTTCACCTTTTGTAGTTGGCATTGCATCAATATACTGCTCCAATTCCTGGAACTTTTCATCTGTTAATGCTGTGTTAGCTGCCATTTGCTTACCTCCTTATTATATAATGTAAATGATTAACAAATTATAGTAATTTATTAATTATAAACCAAAGTTATATATTTAACACGAAAATCTACATTTTTACCATTTTCTGGTGTTATATTATATTAATCTTTTTTTTTCTACATATTTTACATCCGATTATCTAAATATAAGTTAATATAATTAAATGTTTCAATCAATCAGCTTTATTTAATAAAGTATACGAGTAATAAAACTTAATAAATAAAGTTATATAATTTTTCCATGTTTAAATATGCGATAATGTGTTTAATTAATAACATTTAAATACCTGCTAATTTCAATATTCATTGATTTAATGATATAAATCAAACTATTTTATGAGTTAAAAAAATTGATAAATGTATATTTATTAACTTATTTTTTTATTAAGTAAAATAAATATTTTTAACAATTTTTTAATCTACAATTACTGATCATCTTTATTAATTAAATATGTTAAATATTGATTCAATATTTTTTTCTTTAACTTCTAAATAATTTTTAGTAATGCCAATATACCCCAACTCGTGGGCGTCTGAAGATTGTATAATCTGATAGTCTTTGTACTGTTTCTTATAAACATCTAAGTTAGAAAATCTAGAAATTTCAAGTATAGAAGTATTCAAGTCGTCTGGGATGAATCCTAAGTTAGATAAAATACTATAGCTAGGCCTATCAATATGAGCGGGAACTGCTATACCATTATTGTCCTTAATTAATTTTATTACTTCATTTAATGATAATAATGTTGATATCAATAGGAATCTATCTAATTCCTTCATTATATCATCATTCTCATTCAGGACATATTGATTACCAACTACATTAGGTTTATTTTTAATATAAGGCAACTTACTATATATAATGTTTTGAACATTGTATACACTTTGTAAGTTTGGAAATAAACCAATAACGTGTATTTCTTCTTTTGTCTCAATTTCAATACCTGGAATAACAATAATATCTTTACCTCTCGCTACTTTCATAACTGCCTCAAGATTCTCAGCAGTATTATGGTCCGTTATGGCAATAGCATCTAGCTCATTAATTAATGCCATATTTACGATATTATTAGGTGTCATGCTATCATCACCACAAGGTGAAAGAGCTGTATGAATATGGAAATCATAGTATAATTTCATAAAACCGCTCCATATAATAATTATAATTTTGTTAATATTTTATCAATTATAACATACACATATCGGAGTTATTATAACAAAAATAGTATTAAAAGTAAAGAAACTATATCTCTTTTATTTGTTTTCTATAACACTTTTATTATACCATGAAAATCAAGTTTTTCAACAAAAAAACATAATATAATAAGTAAATTAATACCAATAATTGTATAATTTTTCTATTAGCTGATGTATTATTTTTTATCTTAAGGAATTATTTTTTTTTCTTTTTTTTATTAATATATTGTGAAATATTTATTTTGAAAATAAATTTATTATATAGGTATTTTAATGCATACTTCATTTAATAAAGTATGTGCTATGGAAATCTCAAGAAAAATTATTATGAGTGAATTTTTATTTCTAAACAAAAGAGACTATGCCTTGTTCTGCAAAACGGATTTGTCCGTCAGGAAATTTTCCTTAGCACATATGAAAACGCTCCTATTTCATATGCTTAAAAAGTAGTGATTCCCTATAAGATTAAAAAAGCACTTATAATATATAGTGATATACTTATATATTATAAGTGATATTATTAATTACTTTTCAAATACTTTAGTTAAAAATTGTCCTGTATATGACTTTTCATTTTCTGCAACCTCTTCAGGTGTACCTTTTGCTATAACGATTCCACCTTTATCTCCACCTTCAGGTCCCATATCAATAATATAATCTGCTGTTTTAATTACATCCAAGTTATGTTCGATTACAATTACTGAATTACCTGCATCTACTAGACGTTGTAATATGGTAATTAGTTTATTGACATCTTCAAAATGTAATCCTGTCGTTGGTTCATCTAATATATACATTGTTTTTCCTGTACTTCTTTTACTTAATTCCGTAGCTAATTTCACTCTCTGAGCTTCTCCCCCTGAAAGTGTTGTAGATGGCTGTCCCAATTTTACATACGATAGACCCACATCATATAATGTCTGAAGTTTTTTCTGAATTCTAGGAATGTTTTCAAAGAATTTCAATGCTTCTTCAACTGTCATGTTCAATACTTCTGATATGTTTTTACCTTTATATTTAACCTCTAATGTTTCTCTATTATATCTTTTGCCATGACACACTTCACATGGTACATAGACATCTGGTAAAAAGTGCATTTCTATTTTTATGATACCATCACCTCTACATGCTTCACAACGTCCACCTTTCACATTAAATGAGAATCTACCTTTTTGATATCCTCTCATTTTAGCTTCTGCTGTACTGGCAAATATATCTCTAATATGATCAAATACTCCTGTGTATGTAGCAGGGTTTGATCTTGGTGTCCTACCGATAGGTGATTGATCTATGGCTATGACTTTATCTAAATATTCTAGCCCTAACATATTCATGTGTCTGCCTGGTTTTATTTTTGATCTGTTAAGATCTCTAGCAAGTCTTTTATATAATATTTCATTTACAAAAGAACTTTTTCCAGAACCTGATACTCCTGTCACACATGTAAAAATTCCAAGTGGTATATCTATATCTATATCCTTAAGATTATTTTGAGCAGCACCTTTTATATTAATCCATTTTCCATTAGTTTCTCTTCTTGTATCCGGTATCTCTACTTTCTTTCTTCCACTAAGATATGCACCTGTTATAGAGTTTTTCGCCTTCATGATTTGTTTAGCAGTACCTTCTGCAACAACCTCTCCACCATGTTCTCCAGCTCTTGGCCCAATATCAACAATATAATCAGCTTCAAACATAGTCTCTTCATCATGCTCAACTACTATTAAGGTATTTCCAAGATTTTTTAATCTTTTTAGTGTCTTAAGCAATTTTTCATTATCTCTTTGATGAAGTCCTATACTAGGTTCATCTAGTATGTACACGACTCCAACTAATCCAGAACCAATCTGTGTAGCCAATCTTATTCTCTGAGCTTCCCCACCTGACAAAGTACCAGCCGAACGAGATAAAGATAAATAGTCTAAACCTACATTTACTAAAAAACCTATTCTTGCATTTACTTCTTTTAATATTTGTTCACCGATAATAAGCTGTCTTTTGGTTAACTGAATATTATCAAAAAAAGCTTTAATATCTCTTATTGACATCTCTGTAACCTGTGATATGTTTTTACCTCCCAGTGTAACAGCTAAAGCAATAGGATTTAATCTTGCTCCATCACATGCATTACATGGTGTATTCGTCATAAAAGATTCATATTCCTGTTTCATATAATCAGATGTTGTTTCTCTGTATCTACGCTGTAAGCTCGTAACAAGACCTTCAAATACTGTTTCATATTGTCCCATGCCTTTATCTGATTTATACTTGACAATAAATTTTTCACCTTTAGTTCCATACATAATTATATCTTTGATTTCCTGTGGATATTTTTCATAAGGTGTTGTTATATTGAATTTATATTTTTTACCTAATGCCTCGAACATTCTTCTTACATGACTATCTTCATTAGAAGCCGAAGCCCAACCTGGAATAACTATAGCTCCTTCAATTATACTTAACTTTGTGTTAGGGATAATCAGTTCAGGATCGAATTTCATTTTGAATCCTAGACCATGACATTCTGGACAAGCTCCGAAAGGATTATTAAATGAAAATAACCTAGGCTCTATTTCATCTATACTTATATTACAGTCAGGACATGAAAAATTCTGACTAAATGACATAGATTTACCTTCAACAACATCTATCACTAATAATCCACCAGTCAATTTCATAACAGTTTCAATAGAGTCTGTTAGCCTTTTCTCTATACCTTCTCTAATTATCAATCTATCAATTACAATTTCAATAGTATGTTTTTTATTTTTATCTAAGACTATTTCTTCAGATAGCTCATACATATTTCCATCTATCTTGGCACGGACATAACCGCTCTTTTTAGCCTGTTCCAGTAATTTGATATGTTGCCCTTTCCTTCCTCTTACTACAGGAGCCATTACCATTATTTTGGTTCTTTCTTCTAATTTCATTATTATATCTACCATTTGGTCAACAGTCTGTCTGTTTATTTCTTTTCCACATTTGGGACAATGTGGTATACCGACTCTTGCATATAATAACCTTAGATAATCATATATCTCTGTTACTGTTCCTACTGTTGAACGTGGATTTCTACTAGTCGTTTTTTGATCTATAGATATTGCAGGGGATAGTCCTTCTATACTATCAACATCTGGTTTTTCCATTTGCCCTAAAAACTGTCTGGCATAAGCAGACAATGATTCCACATATCTTCTCTGTCCTTCAGCATATATCGTATCAAATGCTAAAGAAGATTTACCTGAACCACTGAGTCCAGTAAATACAACAAATTTATCTCTTGGAATGGTTAAATCAATATTTTTCAGATTATGTTCTCTTGCACCTTTTATTACAATCGTATCTTTTCCCATAGGACCACCTCTTATTTAATTCTAGTAATTTATTACATCATCAATTAATACCTCATATCAAGCATCTAACTGTTTTTTTAGTTCATATAATTCATCTCTTAATTGAGCTGCTCTTTCAAATTGCAAGTCCATAGCAGCTTGTTTCATTTCTTTTGAACACTTCAAAATCTTTTTCTCCAACTCTTCTCTACTCATAGATTCCGGATCTTTATTTAATTCATATGTCGCTTCTGATTCTGCTACTTGAGTGATACTAATTATATCTCTAACAGGTTTGCTTATAGTTGTAGGAGTAATATTATGCTCTTCATTATACTTTTTCTGTATATCTCTTCTTCTGTTGGTTTCTGTAATTGCTCTATTCATACTATCTGTAATAATATCTGCATACATAATAACTCTTCCCTCTACATTCCTTGCAGCACGTCCTACTGTTTGAATTAGAGCAGTCTCTGAACGCAAAAATCCCTCTTTGTCTGCATCAAGTATCGCCACTAAAGTTATTTCAGGTATATCTAATCCTTCTCTAAGTAGATTTATACCTACAAGAACATCAAATACATCCATTCTAAGATCTCGTACTATCTCAATTCTTTCTAAAGTATCAATATCTGAATGTAGATATCTAACACGTATGCCAGATTCTTTCATGTAATCCGTTAGATCTTCCGCCATTCTTTTAGTTAATGTAGTTATTAATATTTTATTTTTATTTTCCACTTCTTTTTGGACATTGGATATAAGGTCATCTATCTGTCCTTTTACTGGTTTCACTTCAATTTTAGGATCCAATAGACCTGTCGGTCTAATAATTTGTTCAGCCATCAATTGTTTATGGTCGTTTTCATATGGTCCTGGTGTTGCAGAAACAAATAGTACCTGATTTAATTTTCTTTCAAATTCATTGAAATTCAATGGTCTGTTATCTTTAGCTGAAGGTAATCTAAAACCATATTCAACCAATGTGGATTTCCTGGATTGGTCACCTGCATACATACCTCTTACCTGTGGAACAGTCATATGCGACTCATCTATAATCAATAAAAAATCGTCAGGGAAATAATCAATTAAGGTATGTGGTGGTGCTCCTGGTGGTAATCCAGTCAAGTGCCTTGAATAATTCTCTATACCTGAACAAAAACCAGTTTCTCTAATCATTTCAACATCGTAATTAGTTCTCTGGGCTATTCTCTGAGCTTCTAGTAATTTATCCTTTTCCCTAAAAGATTTAACTACTTGAATTTTCTCTTCTTCTATAGACCTTATGGACTTTTCTATTTTATCTGTTTCAATTACATAGTGTGACGCAGGAAATATAGCTATATGTTCCATATACCCCAGTATTTCTCCAGTAATTACATTTATCTCTGTTATCCTATCTATTTCATCACCGAATAATTCTACTCTTACTGCCCTATCAGTTGAAGCTGCTGGAAATATTTCTATCACATCGCCTCTCACTCTAAAAGTACCTCTGACAAAGTTCATATCATTTCTCATATATTGAATATCAACTAATTTTTTTAATATCTCATCTCTATCTTTTATCATTCCCGGTCTTAATGAAAGAACCATATTCTTGTAATCTATAGGACTTCCAAGACCATATATACATGAAACACTTGCCACAATTATAACATCATCTCTTTCTGCAAGAGACGCTGTAGCAGAGTGCCTTAATTTATCTATTTCTTCATTGATTGATGAATCTTTTTCTATAAATGTATCTGTATGAGGGACATATGCTTCTGGTTGATAATAATCATAATAACTAACAAAATACTCTACAGCATTATTAGGAAAAAATTCTTTAAATTCACTATACAATTGAGCGGCTAAAGTTTTATTGTGTGCCATAATTAATGTAGGCTTTTTTAATTCCTTAATAATATGTGCCATGGTAAATGTTTTTCCTGAACCTGTAACTCCTAGTAAAGTCTCGAATTTCTTACCTCTCTTGAAACCACCAGCCAATTTTTTTATTGCATTGGGCTGATCTCCTGTAGGTTGAAATTTAGAATGGATCTCGAATTTAGACATATTATCACCTCTTTTTCTTTATATACGTTACATATTATCAAAATAGCTTAGATAATAAATTCAATCTTCTTATGATTGTTCCTAGAAATAATACAAAAATAATTACAGTTTTATCTATTTAATAAAATCCATTTCATCTATGTATCTACTAGTCATTATTTTTAGTCTTAACTATTATATCACATTAATAAAAAAATGCAAACATATGTTTGTGCAAATATTATCCATCTCATATTAACTGACCATGTTAAATAATGGCAAACTGTACATTTTAAAACATACAGTTTTATAATATATTGTTAGTATAGTAATCGTTGCAATGATATTTACTACCAATATTTTTATGGAGCTCTAGAAAGATTTTTAACAAGTTCTAAAATTAAAACTTAAGTTAGTATTTTTCAGCTAGCTTATTAAGTGTGCAAATATAATTAATTAGGAGGATTTTATTATGAATAGAAATAATGAATCAGTTATAAATCTAAATCAAATGTTAAAAGGTGGAGTTATTATGGATGTAACAACTCCCGAACAAGCTGTTATTGCTGAAAAAGCCGGAGCATGTGCAGTTATGGCTTTAGAAAGAGTACCAGCTGATATAAGACGTGATGGCTCAATTGCAAGAATGTCAGATCCTAAAATGATTAGAGGCATAAAAAAAGCTGTTTCGATACCTGTAATGGCGAAGGTAAGAATAGGTCATTTTGTAGAAGCTCAGATTCTTGAGGCTCTAGATATTGATTATGTTGATGAGAGTGAAGTTTTGTCACCAGCAGATAATATCTATCATATTGATAAAGAGAAATTCAAAATTCCTTTTGTTTGTGGAGCAAGAAATCTAGGTGAAGCGTTAAGAAGAATCGGCGAAGGAGCATCCATGATCAGAACAAAAGGAGAGGCAGGTACTGGAGATGTTATTGAAGCAGTTAAGCATATGCGTACAATGACATCAGAAATCAAAAAAATAGTATCATTAAATAAAGGTGAACTCATGAATGCATCAAAAGAAATTGGAGCACCTTACAATCTATTGAAATATGTACATGAGAATGGAAGACTTCCAGTGATAAATTTTGCAGCAGGAGGAATAGCTACGCCATCTGATGCTGCATTAATGATGCAATTAGGATGTGACGGTGTTTTTGTTGGATCGGGAATATTCAAATCAGGTAATCCTGAAAAAAGAGCTAAATCCATTGTTGGTGCTGTAGCTAATTTTAACAATCCTGAAATGTTAGCAGAGCTTTCCGAAGATTTAGGAAAACCAATGAGCGGAATCGCAGTTGAGTTTTTAAAAGAAGAAGAAAGGTTAGCTGGCAGATGAAACCAACATTAGTTGAATATACTTAGAATTTGTTTTTATATTAAAATGCTTTGCATAAATAAAAATAGGTCATTCTATCTTTTATTTTGCAAAGCATATAATATCATTTTCTTAATTTATTTTTTATTATATGGAACAATCCTATTTTCTGCACACTTTCATGTCTATATATTATTCTTGGATTCTCTGGCATCAACCTTACTTTCAGATCGGTAATACCATCTGGATATGCTTTAAATTCATAAGTTTCCATATCACCATTTATATGTAGCACTTCTATCCATAGGAATGTAAAGCTATTTTTCAAAATTGCTCTGAATTGACGGGTGTTAAGTACATTGATACCATTGATTTTAGTTATTATATCTCCTATTTGCATACCCATTTGTGATGCAGCACCTTCTGGAGTAATGCCCATTATCCTTACACCTTTTTTAGGTATGGTATAAATAGGTTCTTTTTTACTTTCTATATATTGCTCATATAGAATCATACCTTCATGTATACCTGCCATAAGTATCGTACCCACTATTTGTAGGAATAGACTACCCACTGAATAAATTGATAATATTATCAGCAGTATACTGTAAATCATCAATCTTACTGCTGTCTTTTTACTCCTTTTTTTTGGTTCTTCACAATATGTAATACTACTATAACCCAAAGCTCCAACAAAAGGTACTAATCCATAAAAATATGTAATGACATCTTTTGGTATATCTTTCAATAACGGCCACCAATCAGGCATCTGAACAATTTCTGAACCTGATATTCCCCCTTTTGACAAAACAAGCATTGCTATGGGTAAAGGCCAATATTTCTGCATGAGATGACCTAATACAATCTTTCCGTCTTTCTTAGCAATTATTGGAATAGGGTCATCAGCTCCAACAAAAAAAATCAATATGCCTTCCATTAGATGTAAGATACCTACCAAAGCTAATAATCCACTAATATTTATATTAATATTAGGAAGTGTTATTCCAAATATTATCTGCCCTCTGAATATTAATGAAAGAACTCCCATAACAGATGCTGCATATGAAAAACATAAATATCTTATATTTATTAATGATAATATCAGAGCAAGAGGTAATAAAAATATCAGATAATAAGTTAAATTAATTGGAAGCCCGATAACTGCTATTATCAGACTACCAATTATCCCAATAATTATTCCCTGAAGAATTGATTCCACAAGTGCATTTATAACGGTTTTGGAATTATCAAAATTATATATGTTAACACTTTTATATTTTTTAATCAATATATACAATATCCATATTACTAATATGAATGAAAAATTGAACAAAGCTCTTGAAATAGATAATAAAGTAATATGGATTATTTCTAACAATGGATTCATATATGCTCCCCTATTTATACCATTAAATTCACTTATTTATTTCTTTAGTAGTTTATTTTTCTTTTGTTATTTTTTCTTTCATAACTTCAACTGCTTTATTAAATTGTGTATCTTGTTCCCTTTCAATTACCAACTTCTTCTTCAATTCTTCTGGAATATCTATTTCCACGTCAGGTTCTATTCCCTTACCATGAATATAATTACCATTAGGTGTATAATATTTGGCAATTGTTACTTTAATAGCTGAACCATCTTCTAGTGGGAATACCCTTTGAACTAATCCTTTACCAAATGTAGTTGTTCCAACAATTGTACCTATACCACTATCTTTTATAGCACCTGATAATATCTCAGATGCACTAGCACTATTCTCATTAACTAAGACAACTAGTGGTTTAGTAAATTTTCTAAGATCATCAGAAGATGCTTGTTCTCTATATCCTTCTTTATCTTCTGTATAGACAATCAAGCCTTCTGGTAATAACTCATCAGCCATTTCTATTACTATATTCAAAAGTCCTCCAGGATTATTTCTAAGATCGATAATCAATCCTTCTTGTCCTTTAAGGTTGAGGTCATCAAGAGCTTCTTTAAATTGGTCATATGTTACTTCTTCAAAACCAGTAACACGTATATAACCTATATTATCTTCTAACATTTCATGTGATACAGTAGGTACAGTAATAACATCTCTCGTTATTTCTATATCTATATTTGAATTATCTGATGCCCTATAAATGCTTAATGTTACTTTTGTACCTCTTTTCCCTCTAATCATATTAGCAACTACATCTTCCATTTTAAGGCCTTGTATGCTTTCATTATCTACTTTTCTTATAATGTCTCCTGGAAGTAAGCCTGCTTTCTCTGCTGGTGAACCAATAAATGGTGATAGTATCATTAATTGTTGTGTATCTTTTTGATACGTTACTATTGAACCGATTCCTTCATAAGTTGCTGACGTATCTACTTGAAACTCTTCATATTCTTTTTTTGTATAATATACAGTATATGGATCTCTTAATTCACCCAAAAATCCTTGATAAACCCCTTCATATAAATCATCTTCTGCATAATCATTTTCAAAATAATATCTATCATCAACGTAAGAAAGAATATCATGTAATTTTTCCTCTCGGCTATGGTATCCCGATTTTATAACTTGATAACCTTTTTCATGTTCAAAGTTTTGAATTAATTTTTTTCCACTAAAATATATTACGTCTATTACAAGGATAATAGCCATACCAATGACTAATCCATGCATGAATTTTCTTTTTTCAGTCATATTGATTCTCCTTATTATACTAATAATATTGTATTGTATTTGAGTTAGTATTATTCCATAATAGCAAAAAAACTGCATTAGCAGTTTTTTGCAATTATATTGAATTTTATTTAAGCATAGTTAGTGGAGGTATCCACTTCCCATTTTTTCTTATACCGAAATGTAAGTGAGGGCCTGTTGATAATCCTGTATTACCTGATTTAGAAATAGTTTGTCCACCTTTTACTTTATCTCCTTTTTTGACAAGGAGTTTTGAGTTATGTGCGTATATACTAACATATCCACTTCCATGGTCAACATAAATGTATTTTCCCCATACACTACTGTAACCTGCATATGTAACTTCGCCGCTACTAGCTGCCTTCACAGATGTACCCATACCAACACCTATATCTATCCCTGTATGATATGAAGGCTTCTTAGTAACTGGATGTATCCTATTGCCGAAAGGACATGTTATATAATGATTAGATGTTGGCCATGTCATTTTTCCACCAGCATATACTAATTTACTTTTAATACTGTCAATAGATTTTTCTATTTTAGCAAGTTCTTTCTCTTTAGCATTCAATTCAGATTGTGCTACACTTTTATTCTCTCCCAATATTAACATTTCTTTTTCTTTAGTAGACTGGATATCCTTAAGTGACTTCTGTTGAAGAGTATTTTCTTTTTTTAGTGCTACTATCTGTTCTTTGTCTTCTTCAAGTTGTATCTCTTTGTCTTCTATATCATCTCTAATTAGTTGTAATTCTTCTATCATATTGGTATCATACTCAACCAATGCATTAACGTATTCTACTCTAGTAAGAAAGTCACTTAAGTCTTTTGAACCTAGAAGCACTTCCGCATAAGCTGAATCACCCTGCTCGTACATGACTTTAATACGTTCTTTTGTAGTATTGAAATATTTTTCTTCTTTTTGTTTCGCAACCTCCAACTCTTGATTAATAACTTCTATTTGTTTTTCTTTATCATTTTGTTGTTGTTGCAATTCTCCTATCTTATTATTATATTCATCTATCTGGATATCTAATTGTTGAACCCTACGTACAATTTCTTGAATCTCCTTATCAAGACTCTTAATAATCTCTTCTGACTTATTGATCTCACTTTTATTATCTTTTTGCTGTTGTTCCAGGTCCTTCAATTGTTGCTGATAGGAAGAAGCAAAAATTGTTGTTGGAACCATAAACAAAAGTAATATGATAACACAGTTTTTAATTACTCTTTTCATATATTCCTCCATTATTAATAATATTTTTTATAAGACTATACTCTTAAATGTTTTCTTATAGTAATTCTGCTTCCTACGATGCCTATTCCAATTCCAATCACCAAGGATAAAGGTATCAATATAGAATATATCTGTCCTACATCCATGAACGATAAAAATTGATTAATAACTATAAATTTGACATTAATCTTACTAATCACATAATCATATAAGAAATATATTATAGCTAGTGGAATTATTGCCCCAACAGCTCCTATCAACATTCCTTCTATGATAAAAGGAAATTTAATGAAAAAATCTTTCGCTCCCAGATATTTCATTATATTGATTTCATTTTTTCTAACTGATATAGCTATCCTTACAGTGTTGGATATTAAGAAAACAGATATAAATATTAGTATTATTATTAGAACTATACTCATATAATTTATGAAATTATTAAATCCTTTTATAACTTCAGTGATATCTTTTTCTTGTTTAACGAATCTAACACCTTTTAATGTTTGTATGTATTGTACTAATGCTTCCTGCTTTTCTATATCATTGATTTTCACCTGGAAGTTATCTGAATCCTTAAGCGGATTATTCTCCCCATCAAATCCTACAAGGAGATTTTTATTGTCTTTATATACAGTATCCTTCAAGTCATTCCACGCTTGTTCTGGTGATATGTACTCAATTGATTTTACTTCTTCTCTTTTACTTACCATAGCTTCAATATTTTTTATTTCAGCATCAGTGATGTCTTCTTTTAGAAAAACAGCAATTCCTAGATTACTTTCTGCTTCTTGAAGTGTGTATCCAACATTAGCTGCAACAATATAAAAAATACCTACTATAAACAAACAAGCTGCGATTGTACCAATAGAAGCAATGGACATTAACCTATTTTTAAATAAATTAATAACTCCTTGTTTAAAACAATAATCTACTGTTCTAAGCTTCATCCCCGTAATCTCCCCTTTGCACATCTCTTACAATACATCCATTATTAAGGGTTATAACTCTCTTCTTCATTGCATTAACCATTTCTTTATCGTGAGTAACAACAACTACCGTAGTTCCCCTCATATTAATTTCTGTAAGTAATTTCATTATTTCCCATGAATTATTAGGATCTAGATTACCAGTTGGTTCATCTGCTATCAAAATAGGTGGATTATTTACAATTGCTCTAGCTAATGCTGTCCTTTGCTTTTCTCCTCCCGATATTTCTGTGGGGTACATTTTCGCTTTTTTTGATAGACCTACCATAGATAATACCATAGGTACACTTCTTCTTATTTTTTTACTTGATGCTTCTGTAACCTTTAACGCAAAAGCAACATTGTCATATACTGTCATTTTATCAAGTAGTCTAAAATCTTGGAATACAACTCCTATGTTTCTTCTAAGTGTAGAAACATAACGTCTTTTTAATCTAGTTATATCTTTATCATCTATAAATAATTTTCCTTCAGTGGACTCTAGTTCTTTCATTAATAATTTTATTAATGTCGTTTTACCAGAACCACTATTGCCAACTATAAAAACGAATTCTCCTTTTTCTATTCCCAATGACACATTATTCAAAGCGCATACCCCATTGGGATATATCTTTGTAATGTTTTCAAGACGTATCAATATTATCCTCCTAACTACTTATAATAAACTGTTTTATCATTTGTAAACAATCCTACAAAAACTTAGGGCAATGTCCCCAAATACACTTTATCTTATTAGTGATCAATTACAGGATTAGATATATAATCATTAATAAATTAGATATGATATGTCTAATCATATATTGATAAACTGTATTAGCAAGACATTCCCTTCATATTTCTGTATTTCTATAAATTAATATTCTGATTCACTAATGAATTTCATATACTTAACAACCATTAAAGCTATTTTGAATGTAATAGCATCTTCGAATATACGTAAATCCAAGCCAGTATTTTTCTGTAATTTATCTAATCTGTAAACTAGTGTATTCCTGTGAATATATAGTTGTCTTGATGTTTCTGATACATTTAAACTATTTTCAAAGAATTTGTTAATTGTAGTAATAGTTTCTTTATCAAAATCATCAGGTGATTTACCATGGAATATTTCTTTTATAAACATCTGACAAAGAGGTAAAGGTAATTGGTAGATAATCCTTCCAATACCCAAGTTGTTATAACCAATAATATACTTATCCTGATAGAATATTTTACCCACTTCTAATGCCATTTTAGCTTCTTTGTAAGAACGTGATACATCTTTTATATCATTTACTACTGTACCCATAGATACATAGACACTACTCATAGCTTCTGTATTCAATGTATCAAGTATTACTTTGGCAATCTTGTTTATATCTTCATTCGTATCGTTTTCTTCTAATTCTTTTACGATAATAATATTTTTCTCATCTACAGCAGTAATAAAATCTTTAGTTTTTAGAGGGAATATACTTCTAACTATTTCTAGGGCATTGTTATCCTTTTCGAATTTAGTTTCTACTAAGTAAGTCACTCTTCTAACATCTGTTTCAATATGAAGTTTCTTCGCCCTGTTGTATATATCTACTAGTAGTAGATTATCAAGCAATAGATTCTTGATAAAATTATCTTTATCAAATCTTTCTTTGTAAGCTACTAAAAGATTTTGAATTTGGAAAGACGCAATCTTCCCTATTTTATATACATCCTCTGCTTCTCCTTTTGCTGAAACTACATACTCTACATTATGATCATCATAAACTTTAAAAAAATGATAACCTAAAACTAATTGACTGTCTGCTTGAGATCTCACAAAATCCGGTACTGCAAAATTGTATTCCTCTAATCTTCCTTCTTCAGTTGTTGCTAATATTTTCCCATCTGGATCTATAACACTTATATCAATACGTGTTATTGTTTTAAGTCCTTCAATGGTGTTTTGAATAATTTGGTTTGATATCATTTATTTCTCTCCCTTATTATTTAGTATTGAAAAGTATATTATATAAGTGAATAAAATATTTGTTATTAGAATTATTTCCAATTTTAAGCTTTACTATTTCCCTTATTATATATTTTATAGCAAAATCTACAAAAATAAAAGAGGGAATACGTAATTTTGTGTATTTCCTCTTAATGATTTACAAAAAGTTCATAAATATTATTAATATTTAATAATGATTATACAAATATTTATATTTTTTTCATTTTTCATGATACGATATTAGCAGTATTATTCAATTAGAGGGTAACAATTACTAAATAACATTGTAATATTTTTTTAGTAGATAAGTAAAGGGAATGTAATATATTACATTCCCTTTTGATTATTGACATAATTTTAAGCTAATATCTATCTATTACATATCTACATTAATTCGATTAGTTAGTAATAGTTTTTTCTGTTTCTTTACAGAATACATGAATTCTATTTAAATCAATAGCTAACTCTATTTTGTCACCTGGTTTAGCTTTTGATCTTGGATCTACACGTGCTGTCATATCATAACCATCAACAACAACATATAAGAATGTTTCAGAACCCAACATTTCAGTAACATTAACATCAGCCATAACAATACTCTTTGGTGATGACTCTAAGAAAATTTGGCTATCATGAATATCTTGTGGACGAATACCCATAACAACTTCTTTTCCAATATATCCACCATCAATTAATTTTTTAGCTTTAACATCTGATAAAGTGATTTTGTTTGATTCAAATAATAAATCAACACCAGTACCATTTTTAGCTACTTTACAATCAATGAAGTTCATTTGTGGTGATCCAATGAATCCAGCTACAAATAAATTCTTTGGTCTTTCATATAAGTTAGTTGGAGTATCTACTTGTTGGATAATTCCATCTTTCATAACAACAATACGAGTACCTAATGTCATAGCCTCTACTTGGTCATGAGTTACGTATATGATTGTTGTTTGTAGTCTTTGATGTAGTTTAGAAATTTCAAGTCTCATTTGAACTCTAAGTTTCGCATCCAAGTTTGAAAGAGGCTCATCCATTAAGAATACTTTTGGTTCACGAACAATAGCACGACCCATAGCAACACGTTGTCTTTGACCACCTGATAAAGCTTTTGGTTTACGATCTAATAAATGTTCTATATCTAATATCCTAGCAGCTTCTGTAACTCTTTTTTGAATTTCTGCTTTTGGAGTTTTTCTAAGTTTTAATCCGAACGCCATATTATCATATACAGTCATATGAGGATATAACGCATAGTTTTGGAAAACCATTGCAATATCTCTGTCTTTTGGTTCAACATCGTTAACTAATTTTTCACCAATGTATAATTCACCTTCTGTGATCTCTTCTAGTCCAGCAATCATACGAAGTGTTGTAGATTTACCACAACCTGATGGACCAACAAAGATGATGAATTCTTTGTCACCAATTTCAAGATTGAAATCTTGTACAGCTGTTACTCCTTGACCATATACTTTTTTAATATTTTTTAATGATAAGCTTGCCATAATAAATTAGCCCCCTTAAGGTTTTTTTTGTAATTTTCCGGCTCTGTATGTATCTTACGTATGATAATATACTATATTTCAGGTGTCAATACCATAGGTTAATTAAACAAATTACCTGTTTTTATTTTGTTTAATTTGTATATTGCTTGTTTTTATTAATACTTATATATATATTATTTATTTCATAAATTGCAATTCTATATATAATGCCTAATTTCTTAATGTGTTACATTGTATACAATATAGTTTCTAGTATGATTTACCCAAAAAGTTGCAGTAAATTATGTAACTCTTGCGAAATCCACCTTATATAATATTGATGAATATTAACAGGACTATAAAAATTTTGCATTATACAAAATTCAATTATTAGTCAACTTATATATAGAAATATTATAATAAGTAAATATATATAAATCTATAACTTTTTTTTATATATTTTTCCTATCCATAAATTAATTTTAAAAACCTATTTTTACCTACTTATATTCTATAAAACCTTCGCCAAGTACTTCTTTTACATCACCAACTATTACAAATGCAGATTTATCAAATTCTCTAACAATTTCTTTTAACTTGACAATTTCTTTTTTAGATACCACACATAAAAGTATTTCTTTGTTCTTCTTAGAAAATTTGC
This sequence comes from Vallitalea longa, assembly GCF_027923465.1. Lineage (NCBI taxonomy): Bacteria > Bacillati > Bacillota > Clostridia > Lachnospirales > Vallitaleaceae > Vallitalea > Vallitalea longa. Next base: position 143,498 of record NZ_BRLB01000009.1, on the reverse strand, counting down.
CACTTCCTTGTAATCCTGTTGCTCCTCTATCTAGTCGCTTCATGATTTCAGTTGATATTTCTTCGTTATGATCAGATATAATTAATGCAGCTTTGGAAAAGTGAATACCTTCTAGGAATGCATCAACTATTTTTGCTGTAATAAATACTGCAACCAAGGCATACATAGCTTTCTCAATACCAAATATGAAATAGCCACCCACGATTATTAATGCATCTAGCATCAACATCAATTGTGCTACAGAAATGTGCTTAATATAATGTTGTAGTATGGTGGCTGCCAAATCAGTACCTCCAGTAGTTGAAAAAGCTGAAAAAACTAACCCTAGACCAGCACCAGAAACAACTCCACCAAATACACTTCCCAGTAACATATCATTGGTAGCAGGAGGTAAATAAGCTGTATATATTAAGGCTAACGATAGAAACATAGTTGCAAATAAACTTCTTCCACCGAAATTTTTACCTTTTATGATTACAGCTGTTAAAAACAATGGAATATTAATGACAATATTAGTTATCCATGGTTCTACTCCACCAGGAACAATATTCTCAGTTAACTTCTTGACTATTATCGCCAAACCGGTAACTCCCCCTGTAACGAGGTCAAGAGGGATAAAAAACATGTTTAGCGCAATTGCTAATAAAGTCACTCCTACAATTATGATAAAATAATCAATAATAGGTTTTCGCTTACTTGTTAATTCCATAATTTTACTCCTTCTGTATAAAAATTAGGTAAAAATAAATTATTTTTTTCTATGTACAATAACTTTAATTAAGAACATAGGTAATTTTATCATTCTTTTAATCCTTGTAGGTTGTTTTATGAGTCTATAAAACCACTCTAAACCTAATTTTTGATATATCATTGGAGCTCTTTTTACGTTACCTGCCATCCCATCAAAACTTCCGCCAACTCCTATAGCGACTTTTACATTTAGATTATTGATATTTTCATTAATCCATTTTTCTTGTTTTGGAGCACCTAAACCTACAAGTAATAAATCTGGCTTAAGAGAATTGATAGTTTCCATTATCAATTTTTCTTCATCTTCATCAAAATATCCGTCATGATAACCGATAATATTTAACCCTTTATGAAGTTGTTGCATTTTACTTGCTGCATTAGCTGCCACTCCTTTTGCAGCACCAAATAAATAGACAGTTTTATCGGTATCCTTAATTTCGTTAAAGACTTTTTGAAGAAGATCATATCCTGCTACGCGCTCTTTTATACTTTTTTTCATTATTTTAGAAGCCATAACAATACCTATACCATCAGGTATAACCAGATCACCTTTATTAAGGACATCCTTAAACTCTTCATCTTCATTTGCTGCAATAACAAATTCAGGATTAGGAGTATAAATCTTATATTTTTTATCACTGTTAATATACTGACTCACTTTTTTAACAGCTTCATCCATAGTATAATCGTCTATCTTTACTCCTAAAATATCAACTTTCATATTAATATTTATCCTTTCATAAAATATAGTCTTATTTTTATTTTCTTAATCTATATTACTATTTATTAAATCCAACAAATATTTATTGTTAAGCTCTGATTTTTTTCTCATCTCAACTTTTATTTCGTCTAATTGATTAACATATTTATCGTAGTTATTATAAACATCATTCACAATATCATTAATATAAGTTTTATTTAACTCCTTAACATTACCAGCTGACGGCATTTTCAATAAATCTAAATAGCAACTGACTTTTGGGTCATATACAAATCCAACCATTGGTACACTACTCAGTGCAGCGAATAGCAAAGCATGTAGTCTCATACTAAGTATCATATGCATTTCACCTATAACACCTATAATGGATGATGAATCCAAATCTTCATCTAACACATATGAATTTTGCTTCATTCTACTAGCGATACGTTTGCTGATATCAATATCTTCTTTGTACTCCATCGGTATAAAAACTATATTTACATCTTTATTGGCAATTAGTTCATCACATACATTAGCAATGATTTCTTCGTAATTAATGTTTTTCCATTCTCTAAATAATATACCTACTAAAGGTTTATCTAGTGGAATATTATTATCCTTCAGTAAATCTTTATACCTTTTTTTATTAATGTTCATAGAAAATACGGGGTCTGCGGTAACATGGATTTTAGGCTTAGTGACTTTCATACTATCCAGATCTCGTTTGGAAAGATCATCTCTAAGTGTTATTAGGTCCACCTTATTAACTATGTATTTAGTCATTAATCTATTAATTTTTTTGTATATTGGTCCTATTCCATTAGCATACAACATAACTTTTTTATTATGGAATTTAGCTAATCTTATTATCCCTAAATAATATAGTAATGATCTAGTACTTGTAGTATCTTGAAGCAAACTTCCTCCACCACTTATTATAATGTCAGCATTCTTTATAGTTCTAGCTACTTCTCTCCAATTAAATCTATATACTGATTTTATATTATTATCTCTCATAGTAATTGTTGGATTTTTAGATAGAGCTGTGATATTAGCTTCTATATTCAATTCTCTAATTCCTTCACATATAGCTAATAGTATTGCATCGTCACCGCAATTACTGTAACCAATATATCCGGAGATTACAATATTTATCATGTAAACACCCATTTCTCTTCATGAAATAAAATGAAAATTTTATATCATTCTTTTATCTCTTATACTGTATCTGCCTTTATCCATACTTAATGCCATTATAAGTCCGATACATAACCAGAAATATGTCACCATCATTGGAACTTCAAATATATTTTCTACAGCATTTTGAGCTAATATCCCTAATGCTCCTGCAAGTAGTCCCATCATCAGATCTTTCTTTCTTCCATTCCGTTCTTTGATAACCGCTGTAGTACACCATTTTATGACACATATTAATAATAGTATAAATGCAGATAGACCGATTATACCCATTTCTGCTAATGTTTTCAAATAATAATTGTCCATATAGAATGGTGATAAATCATTATTAGTTGCTACAGCTCCTCCAAATCTACCTAGCCCTAAACCAATGGCTTTATTTCCTTCACTCCAAGCATTAACTCCTTCTTCCCATCTATAGATTCTTCCACCTTGAGAAGATTTTGCCTTATATTCATCTGTAAACATATAGGTTAGTCTGCTTGATAATGAGGGAAGCATAAGGACTGCTATACCTGCACATAATATAAGAGGTAATATCAGTTTTTTATTCTTATATAGTATAAAAATGAATATACCAAATGCAGCAGATATCCATGCACCTCTTGACATGGTCGCAAATAATCCTCCAGCCATAATGACTGTCATGCAAAATGCAATAAATTTTCTTAATTTATTATGATCAGATGTTAACAATGCTATACTCATAGGAATGAAAAGTACAAAAACTGCACCAAGTATATTAGGGCTTCCTACAATAGAATATGCTCTTGTAGTTATATTCTCAGCACTATCTACCCAGTTTCCTAGCATTTCAGCTCCTGTCAAATATTGATAAATTCCATGAAGACCTAAAAGTGTTCCAGTTATGGTAAGTACCCAATATACTTTTAATATACCCTTTGTGGAGTCTAATAATTGAACTGCCAAAAAATACCAAAGCATATATTGGACAACCGCCCTTAATCCATCTATTGCTATTCCTAAATTAGGTGAATTGATAAAAACTAAAAACACACCTAACAGAACAAAAAAAACAATTGGAAAGTCTAAAGGGGTTGATTTATAAAAACCTAATTTTCTATAACGAATCAATTTATAAATGAATATGCATATAAATCCTAGGAACATTAATTCATCCCATATACTAGAAACTACTGCGAGACCAGCAATATTCCTTACTATGAAATCAATAAAAACATATAATCCAAGTAGAATTACCGTCTTTTGATAGTCTAGTATGATAGCTGCTCCTAGAAGTACAACCATTGTAGCTCCTATAGCAATACTAATACCGAATTTTGCACCTATGAGACCAATAGCTAAACCAATTATTACTATCAATATACTTATTTTATTTTTCACTTTGTTCACCAACTAACTTGTATTATTTTCAATCTACTATCTTCTTCATTAAACTAACTAATAAACTATTCTCTCTGTACTTATTTATCAAGCGAAACATAATATTAACAACAAATGTTAGTACAGCAAATATCAAAACATATTTTATCTTATAGCTAGCGAACATATTAAATGCTATATTAGATATTATATATCCAATAATAAAACTTATCATAAATTGATTAAATACATGAAGTTTCTTATGTTTAATATCTTCGGTCATTTTCCCTATTGCATTTATGATTATACTAGTTTTGCAGCCTTTATTAATTAAGTTAAATAAAGAATTAAACCCTCGTCCTATTGTACATAATAATTTATATATTATTGAATACTCATACATAGAAAGTTTCAACTTAGTAGATTTATGAATTCTTTTTTTTCTTCGTGTTTTATAGAAAAAACTATATTCATGTATTCTATCAATATATTTAATAATTCTATAAATAAAACTAGTTTCAATTACATTCATAGCTTTTCTTTCCTCTCTTAATCTAAGTCAAGTGGTTATTCAATAACTTTATATATAAAACCTGACATCTCGAATAACTTAGTCCTAACAAAATTACTACATCCAACTCTTATCTCCTGTTCACCCAATTTAAAAATTGGATCTTTATCAGAAACTGTCGCTTTTATAGTTATAAAAGCTTCTTTGAACAATGGATGTTTTTGGATAGAAACCTCTCCATTTTCATCTGGTATACTTTCATAGAAATCTTGAATTTTTATATCGGTAATTGATGCATCAAGTACTCGTTTATCTTGAACTAATTTATCTCCGACATTTATTTGTTTGAAGAAATCTTCATAATTTGGATTTAGTCTAACAACATACTCCATTTCTTTTGTTTTATTGGAACCAATCATATTAATACTATTTCCTTTAAATTTATATAGAGCTCCTAAAACTAATGCAATAATAAGAAGAATTGTTATCAAATCAATAATATTAACTAGTCCAAATAGTTTACCTTTTTCATTTATAATTTTCATTAATTTCTCTCCCTTATATTATTGCTCTAATTTAATTTCTTTAATAAATCCTCTAATCTGACCTTTACTGGTTTTTATCCAGTATGATTTTCCAACTTTTATCTCTTGTCCACCACAATCAATATATGGTCCATTAATATTAGCTTTACAATTAATACCTACCTCAATAGTTTTCTTGTCAGTTCTTTTTTGTACAATAAGTTTACCTTCATTTGTAGTAGTAACATAATTATCATCACTGATATCAACATAATCTATATCACCAGATTGATATATATTCTGAGCTACTATTTTATCTCCTTGTTTTATAGAATCTACAACATCTGGTGCTTGCCCATATGCTTCAGCAACAATATATATATCTTGTTTAGTTGATGATACTGCTGAGTCACCTTTATTATAAATCTTATTATAAAGAGTAACACCTATCAATATAACTAAAAGTATAATAATAATATCCATGATGTTAATCTTACCAAACAATTTACCGTTCTTATCAACTATTCTCATATCTACCTTCCTCTCTTAATATTCCCTGTCAATATACTTCTGTATATCTCAATATGTGTTTTAGCCATATTTTTATCAGAAAAATTATTTTCTATTCTATTGTATAGATTATTACTATATTGTAATCTCAATTCTACATCACCAGCAAGCCTTTCAACATATTCAGCCAGCTTGTCATAATTACCATCTTCAAATAATAATCCTGATTGTTCATTAATAATCATTTCTGGTATTCCACCTACCCGGGAACAGATTGTTGCCTTTTTATTAAGTCCACCTTCCAATAATGCATAAGGAAAACTTTCACTATGAGAAGTAAGTACATTAATATCAATAGCATTATAAAAATTATCTATATCTTTAACAAAATTCAAAAATACAACATTATCTTCTAATTTATTAGTCTTGACATATTCTTTGTATTTATTTGTATAATTAGCATCTCCATTACCAGCAATCAAAAATTGAATATTATTGTTAGTCTTAAGTACTTTTTCTGCAGCCTTTAAAAAAACAGGTATTCCTTTTACTGGATGAAGTCTTGTAGCAATACCAACATAAATTTTATCTTGACTATACTTTATATTATATCTACTTAGAAATTCTTCTCTGGACATTGAATAATTCCTTGGAGTAATTTTAATTCCATTGTATGCAACATAAATTTTGTCCTGTTTGAATCCTCTGCCTACTAACATCTGTTTAAACTGGTTAGTTATAGCTATGAAATAATCCATATGTTTCAAGCTAAAATAATTTAATGTCGTATATACTAATTTCTTATACAAATTATTATCAAAATCGAATTTGTAATCACTATGTATAGTAGATACAGTAGGTATAGAATATTTCTTTTTTATAAGCATTCCTATAAAATTAGCTCTTGCCCCATGACAATGAAGTATATCATATTTATCTTTTTCTAACATACTGATGAGACTTTTAACAATATCTAATTTATATCTTTTATTTTGTTGCATTACAATAACATTAATGCCTTGGTCTCGAGCTTCTATTGCAAAATCTTGCTCTAAAAGACATACAAGGGTTATATCAGCATTCTTACTTAATTCTCTTAATAGAGTAATGACATGAGTCTTAGCTCCTCCTTGGTCTCCACCGCTAATAAGATGTAATATTTTCATAATATTCAACCTTCCTACTGTATATCATAACTTCCACAGCTTTTAATTATTATTATTTAGCTCTATTAAGTATTTCAACAAGCTGTTTTGTTAACTGCCTTCTTTCAAAAGTCTTTATTTTATCCCAATTAGGATTCATTTCAATAGCATCATTTTTCCAGTCAAAATATAATTTCAGCATTAGCTCTTTTATTTGTTTTACGTTAGTTGTATCAGATATATATCCTGTATTGGTATCTTTTATCACATCAGCAGCAACTCCTTTTGGAGGTACAAGAGCTAATATAGGTCTATTGGTATTCATATATTCAAACACCTTACCTGAATAGAAATTCTCTGCTCCTTTTCCTTCACCGATAATAAATAATAATATATCTGATTCTACAAGTTTTTCTATACTTTTTTTATGTTCCATATAAGGTAAATATTTTACTGTTTCGCTTAGAGAATAATTTTCATTAATCTCTTTTATTTTCTTATTAGGAATATTCCCTATAAATCTAATTAATATATCTTTTTTATCGATTTTTTGTTCATCAATCAATTCTTCCACCGCTTGTAAGAAATAATCTGGTTTCCTTCTTCCATACATTGAACCAGAATAAGTTATAATTAATTTATCTTTCTTTACATAGTCTTTATTAATATTATCAAAATCATCTTTATCATAACCATTTGGTATAACAAAAGATTTTTCTTTCATATCATAGTCTTTTAAGAAGTTTTTTAACATTAGAGGAGTGTTAGTAATGAAATAATCACAATTACTAATAACTTCTCTTTCCATTTTTCGTTCTTTTTCCATACGATTCTTAGAATATCCCATATCCAAAATATATGGATTGTTACACCATTCATCTCGAAAATCAACTACCCAAGGAATATTAGGCATATGTTTTTTAACATATAAACCTAATAAATGGTCACTGTATGGGTAAGATGTGGTGTATATAATATCTATATTATTTTTCTTAACATAATCCAGAAGGATATCTTTATTTTTTTTATACCATATTACATCACCATCAGGTATCAATAACTTTCTGGATATGAATTTTCCAGCTAAATTAAAAGGTTTTTTTAGTTCATTTAGGTCATAAGGTTTAGTTCTTATGACTTCTAAATCTTTTGGTATATCATTTAATAATGATTTATCAATCAAACCTTTACTACTTTCTCTAGTAAACACAACAGGCTCCCATTCATATTCTGGAAGATATTTTGCAAACTTAACACTTCTCTGAACTCCTGAACCGCCCATTGGTGGAAATTGATTAGCTACCATCAAAACTCTTTTTTTCATTTTCATTTACCTTTTCCTAATAAATTGTAATCGAATCCTATATCGACAAGCGCTTTTTCATCAAAAAAGTTTCTCGTATCAAGTATATTAGCTTGTCTCATATTCTTATATATCTTTTCCATATTAGTATCACTAAATAACTTGTGATTTACTCCAAGTATAACTAAATCACTATCTTTACATGCAGTATAGATATCTTTTTCTAGATATCTGAATGATTCAACGAATGGATCGCAAATTGATATAGTGATGCCACTAACTTCTTCAAATAATTCTACTAATTCAATAATTGGGCTTTCTCTCATATCATCAACATCTGGTTTATAAGTTATACCAAGTATTGTAACTTTTTTGTTTTTCAATGTACCTAGTATCTTTCTGCTTTTGTTGAATACATATTCAGGCATACTATCATTAATAGTTCTAGAAAGTGTAATCATCTTAGCAGTTTCTGGGAATTTTTCAACTATAAACCATGGATCGACTGCTATACAGTGTCCTCCAACTCCTGGTCCTGGTTGATGTAGATTAACTCTAGGGTGTTTGTTAGAGAATTTGATAACGTCCCAAATATTAATTCCTAATTGTTCACATATCTTAGCCAATTCATTGGCAAGTGCTATATTTACATCTCTAAATGTATTCTCTGTCAATTTGCACATCTCAGCAGTAGTGGCATTAGTAGTAAATATCTCACCTTTTACAAATGACTGGTATAATTTCTTGACTTTAAGTGCTGACTCCTCGTCTATTCCTCCAACGATTCTATTGTTTTCTACAAGTTCAAATAGTATTTTACCTGGAATAACACGTTCTGGAGAATGAGCAATATATAAGTCTTCTTCTACATTAAGTGAAGATTCTTTCAATATTGGTACAATAATATTATCTATAGTTTTTGGTGGTGAAGTAGATTCTAACACTACGATATCACCTTTTTTGACTAATGGTACAATAGACCTTGTAGCACTGATTACATATGACATATCAGCAGTCTTATCTTCATTAATTGGTGTTGGTACAGCAATAATATAAACATCAGAAACTTCTGGTTTAACAGATGCTTTCAATTTCCCTGATGTTACAACATCTCTTACCATTGTATCTAAATAAGGTTCTTCTATAATTATTTCGCCTTTATTTAAAGCCTTAACAACTTTTTCATTAACATCTACACCTATTATATCAAATCCATTACTTGCAAACATTGCTGCTGTAGGAAGTCCGATATAACCTAAACCTAGTACACATATCTTTTCTTTCATACTAACCAACCTTTCCAGATTATTATATCAATTAATTCTAGTTAAGATAATTGCATAATTACCTTCCGCTGATTTCTATAGCACAAATGTTGGATTCGATTTACTATTATAATCTACATATTGAGCGTATAGAATTAAATTAGGAATTATGTAATTATCTCAGTTATTAATATCTTCATATTTAAAAATATATCTGCCTTTCCATTTTGCGGTTTCACCCTTTTTCAGATGTAATTCTTTTCCTCTTACTAAATCAAAATATGTTTTACCATAACTTAATGTAAAAGCATATGGAATAGAATCACCCAAGTAATCACCTTTTCCTAAGCCGACATCCTTATTGATAGAAGCTATCAGTACATGTGCTCCATCTTCAGATCTAAGTGTAACCTGATAACTACAATCATTTGACTTTGGTGGTGATTCACTCCCTTTAAAAGGATCAAATGCTGTATCTTCAGCTCCGTCATATATAAGGCTACCTCTATATAGTGAATTCAAAGTTTGCAATCCATAGTATTTCTCAATAACAATATCATCTAATGCTTTCAGCTCAACTTCAACTTGTATTCCATCACTATTAATATTATAAATAACAGTTTCTTGTAATTCTTCTTTTTTACTATCAATGGTATTATATGCATAAAGATTATTTGTTACTGTCAATACTACTTCAGATGCTACTTGAACTATATTACTATTTACATTACCATCAACTTCAATATTATAATCAAGCATTCTGGCAGTTTCGTATTTATCATCTACACCATGCCAACCACCTGTGAATTGTGGCTCATCTTCTGTTTTTTGTGAACCTTTCCTAAACATACATGGGCTTATCCAATCTGTATAGCTGTCTATAAGTTGAACCTTATCCAAATTGTCAAATTCATTCTTAGTCATTTTATCTTGAATTGCTGTAGTAAAAACATTTGAAATCTGCAATAACTCATTAATTCCTCTTTTCGCAAATTCAATCCATATGTTTTCTTTTTCATTATATCTGTATCCTACAACAAGTTTATCATCATCCTGTACAACCCATATATCTCTTTCTATATCTTTTATTATTTTATCTTCTGGGATAGGTTCTTCTAATTCTACCTTTTTATTACTACATCCAGTAACTAGAATAATCACTACAATCAAAATGAACATGGATATTTTTTTCATTAAGTCTATTCCCTTTTTTCTATATTCTTGATTTTATTTTCTTAGCTGGAACTCCACCTACAACAGTGTAGGGTTCTACATTTTTGGTTACTACTGAACCTGCTCCTAATATACTACCCCTACCAATTGTTATACCAGGTAGTATTATGACTCTAGCACCAATCCAGACATCATCTTCAATAACAACTTTCTCTGGACTTGTTGTCCCTTGTTTTATCATTGGTATATCTGTCCTTTTTGATTCATGATTCTTAGTATATATTATTACATCGGGTCCCATCATAACGTTGTCACCTATTTCAAGGGGTCCTTGCACCCTTGCGTGTAATCCTATTCCTGAATTATCTCCAATAGATATCCCTTGACCTCTACCAAAAAATACTCCTTTTTCTATATTACACGTTTTGGATGTATAGTCAAATATATTTTTGCACAAAAATCTCCTAAATCTTTTTGCTCCAAAACTAATCAAGCTATCAGATTCAGGTAATTTTTTCCCTACAAAATAATATAATCCTAAACTAATTTTTTTCTTAACTCCCATAATAGTTACTTCCTATACTTATTATTTATGCTTTATTAATTTACGTAGCATAACTATTTCTTCTGTCAATTCGCCTGTCAATATTAACAATACACCATATATTATTATTGAAACGATAATTGCCAAAACAAGAATCGCTGCATTGATTTCTATAAAATACCCTGCAATAATCAGCAATACACCAAAAGTTAATGCACTTCCAATTATACGTATATATACTACTGGTTTCAACTTCCATATCAATATTTTTTTTGCTCCTGTATAACATAAAATGAAATAGATAATAAATGATAACATAGTCGTTATAGCAGCAATTTTATATCCATATGCAGGAATCAAAATAATGTTAAGCACTAAATTAATTATTCCACTTATTAGGCTATTTCTTAATATCGTTTTTGTATTAATTGTAAGTTCCCATGCCTTATTACAGTATTCACTTAATCCAAAAAATAACATTCCTATTGAAGTCAAAGCTATAATTGAATATCCCATTTGATATTCACCTGAAAGACATAATCTTGAAATAGGCTCTGAAAGTACTACTAAACCTACTGTTGCAGGTACGCATATCAACAAATAATATCTAACTCCACTGGATAGTATATCTTTTGTTCTGTTTATGTCCTTTTTTCCCCATGAATCCAATAGATTAGGGTAAACCGCTCTCATTATCCCCATCATCATCATTGTATACACTGCTGAAGCTAATGAATAATTGGCAGTATATATACCATTTACATCAGATCCACAAAAATAAATTATGACATATCTATCAGAAATGTTAAGTACAAACATGGTTAAGCTCAATCCGATTAACGGGAAACCATATCTTAACATGACTTTTAATGTATTCATAGAAGCTTTATTGAAATCTATATACCTGTAACCTTTCAAATTAACAAAAACTATAATTGCTTTTACTAAATCAACTGTTCCATTGGCAATAAATAATATCTCAACTGACCTATCAAAATTAAAGGCTAATAATATTGTTAAAACAAGCTTTAAGACTACACCACATAGTGATAATATCAGATTAAGCTTAATTTTCTTTAATGCCACCAAAAGATTAAGTAAAACTTGGTTGAGTCCATATGCAACAAACATCAGAAAAGCACTTAACAATAATGTTGTACTTATAATCTTGTTTCCACTTAAAATAAATATTATTATTCCAATCAGGAAAATTCCTGTAATTGTTATATAACTTACAAATGCTGTTGAACAAAGTTCTTCTGTATTATTATTATCTTTATATGTATTTATATATCTATATAAAGAGTGCATTAACCATCCTAACACAATCAAGAAGGTAATGTTGATAGTAGGATTGATTCCTCCATATTCACCATATACTTCAGTTGTAAACAATCTGGAATAAACACCTATTGTTACAAATCCTACGATTCCTTCTAATATTTTAGCAGGAAGATAAAATATCATATCCTTGGAAATTACTTTTTTTGATGTATTTGCCTTCATATGGCAACCTCGCTTTACTTTCTAAATATATATTATTCTAAAATTGATTTTTATATTATACCATAAATCAATACTAAAAACTACTTATGTACAATAGACTAATCATCCGTCTTCTGTGTATCATCTTTATTTTTATCTGGTAAATTATCTACTACCTCAGATTCACCTCTAACCATTACAAAACACTTTGATTCAGCCTTTAATCCTCTTTCATCATCTCTTGGAACTATTAATAGATGATTTTTAGGAACTAAAACTCCATCTGACAAATCTATACCTATAGTAATATCAGATATTCCATCACCTGTATCATTCCCTATTATTTTTGCAGTTCCAGACCTTAGAATTACTTCAGTACTGTCAGAACAAATCAAATCCTGTCCTATCTCCAGCTCAACAACTTCATATTTTGATGAATCTTTCAAGTCGTTTACTTCTTCAAGTTTACTATCAATGTATTTGTTCAATTCTAAATATATTTGTTCATAATCTATTTCCGTCTTGTCATTATTGCTTTTTGAACTGGTACCTTGTTGTCCTGCTTTACCTAGTATTTCTTCTAATCTATCATCTACATAACTCTTAGTGACTAGAGGATCATCTATTGTGCCTGGATCTACACTTGAAGCGTTTGTCGAAGTATATAACAAACCCGTCACCATAACTAACAAGCAACAAACCATAATACGATATCCTTTTTTGCTCATTCATTAACCACCTTTTTATAATTATTTTGGGTAGACATTAGTAACATTATATGAAATATCATCAGCACTAATATTAAAATTGATAATATAGAATTTATCATTCAAATCAACTTTATTATCATCATGTACTTTGTACCATAAACCATTGATATCCATATATCTTATACCTTCTACATACTCGATATTAAATTTATATCCACTTCCATTTATTACAAAAATATTTTTGCCTGTTTTTTCGTGAAAATCTTTTAGTATATCTCTTAATAATTCAGATTCTCTTTTATCAGTAAATGTCAAAGGATTTTTATCAAGTGTTATGAATATATGTTTTTGTTCTGTAGCATTCAAATCATTAACAAATCTTTTCCATTGATTAGGATCAGTTAATCGCATACTATTTTTTGAAGTCGCAAGATTAATTATTCTAACATTATCATAATCCGTAACTTTATATTTGTTGTCCCAAACAACAATATCATTGTTAAGCTCATTACCTTGTATATCTGTATTTCCTACGAATAAACTAACATCTGAAGTATTCTCCATTTGACTTAACACATTACGTTGTACTATTCCATCAAGTAGTCTATTCTTAGATGAGGTACTACCAAAAACAGACATTGTCATCTCTGGATTTTCTATAGTCTTTTTACCTAATGGATCATATATCTCTTGATTTGGTAACGTGAGATCCGAAGTATCAAATGCATAATGTGCTGTTAATCCATCAAATTTCAATTTAAAAGTTGCTTCTTGTGGGCAACGTAAACTTGCTATGTATATTCTATCTAGTTTAACTGGATATTTCATATCTTGTGGTACATTAGCAGTTACATATTTCCACCCTTCAAAATCAACTGAAGATGCAAAAGAGATTAATTGTTGTTTTCCTTCAGCATCTGTAATCATACCTCTTAACCAATGATTCATATTGTTACCTTCAACCCATAATCCTAATTTATTTAGTTTTTGGTCAAAAACATAGGGATTGTCAAATGCTACATACGCTACTTGTGTAGCTTCTGATTGTTGAAAGGAATATTCCAGTTTAATAGAATTATTGCCTTCTTGACCTTCATTTATAACCTCTGTGTCGGCAGTAACTGTATCAGACGATACTATTCCATGTATTTTAGTATCATTTTCAAAAGAATCAACAAGTTCTTGTTCCAGACTAACTATAACATAACCGTAAACTGTCGTATTACCTATAGTTCCTTTAATTATTGTTTGTCCAAAATTCTTACCTGCAACAAACTGTCCATCGATGAACTCTCCAATATTCTTGTTTACTGCTTCCCATTTAACATTTTTTGAATTTATTTCTCCTCTGTAACCATCCTCATCAATTCCTAATATACTAAGATTAGTTTTTTCTCCTGGTTCTAAGAAACTGAATTCGTTATTTATTTCCATGGAAATAGGTTCATCAAAACATTTTACAGTCATATCAGCAGTTATATCATTCACTTCTGCCGTTATAGTCGCTACTCCTGCTTCACTTGGATAGAATATATTATTATCCCATTCACCTTCTACTCCTTCTACCTGCCAATTTATATCATCAGGATAGATTACTACAGGATTATAATATTTATCATGTCCTAATACAGTAAATGAAATTGGTATATCTTTAAATACCCTAGTTTTATCAGCTGTAACTACTATTTCATGTAAATCACTTGTTGGCGCTATAGAAGTTACTCCAATAGCATTTGCAATCTTTCTTTGTACTCCACCTGATGGTTTATTGAATACATTTACATATGTATTTCCTAGATGTCTTCCAACTAAAGTACTGGAACCTCCTCCATCTAGGTGAATAGCATCATAGAGACCTATGTCCAATAATATCTTACCTAATTCATCATGATTAGCCCCTATGCTGGAACCTCTTCCATCAACAACTACCATATACAATTTATCTCTACTTTGGTTATATCCGATAGCAGTTCTGGGATGTCTTTGATTTCTACCGACTACATATCCTTCATTACTTATTTGACCATTGGTTAGAATCTTTCCTCCACCACTTATTGCTAAATTAATATTGGTCAAATCAATATTAGTATCAGTATTTACTTTTATCTTAGTCCCAACAGGAAAATTTTGAAAACAATAAAAAGCTGTTTCTTCAGGCATAGCAATCACAAAACCACTTTCAGGCATTGTTACAAGTTCTCCTGGTGCAGATAAATAAGTTACTTCATTATCTTCTATTACCATTTTACTTAATCCTGGTGTTCTTTCATCAATTTCCTTTGTATCTGGCATTGCAAATTTATCATAATATACTGCAGCATCACCAGCAGTTACTTGGTTGAACCCAGCAATATATAATTCTTTTTCACCATCTTCACTAGTTACGAGTAATCTCATTTTCATAAAATCAGTGAATGGCATATTATTGGCATCAAGGAAAAAAGAACCATATGAATTACCGCCAGCATTAAAATTATGTTTTCCAACAATAATACCGTCTTTTTCATATTCGAATCCTATAATATCTGTAGGATTATTTCTCATATTGAAGAAATCAGCGTTAACACCAGCTATTGCTCTATTTTCTGTAGCAATGTTAGTAAGTGATTCCTTTATCCCGAAACCATCCGTATTTCTCATTACATCCATTTTTACATATGGATTGGTTAAATCTGCTTCAATAATATGTACGTCAACCCATCCTGCTTCTGTAAGTCTAGTAATCTTTTCATATGTAATACCACTTGAGATTGTTTCTTTTTCAGTATCTTCATATAATATATTATCTGTGGAACCTGCAAATAAAACATTGTTGTTAATAACTAAAGCTATTAAAACAAATACACTAAATAACTTCTTGAATAACTTTCTCATTATATCAACCCCTAATCTTGTCAGTAAGGAAAGTAAATATTAGTCAATAATCTTCCTCTTAACTAAATCCAATATTTTTTCCTAATTATTATCTTTATCATTAGTACCAATTATAATTCTAATATCTACACCTTCTGGTAAAGATTTTTCACTTAATTCAATAGCTGGATCTTTGAAGTATTGACTTAAATCTTCTCCCATACCCTCATTTGGAATAATAATTTTAGTCTTTTCTAAAATTCCAGGATCATAGTTACCTATGTTAGATACAGTAAATCCATCCTTTTCAAGTCTTTCCTTAGTTCTTTTTGCTAATCCACCCTGTTTAGAACCATTTAATATTTCAATATTGAGACCTATGCTACTTATAATTTTGGAGTCTTCAGGTTCAGGACTAGAATCTTTACCATCTGTATTATTTTCATTATCATTGGTATCATTAACTTGTGAAATTTCTTCAAATAATTTCTTGGATGCTTCTTGATCACAGTAATAAAAATTACCATTTGGTTTATTTGGATCTTGTGGTAAAGTACGGAATTCTATATTATCCACATTAATATCATTTATGTATTGATAATACTCTAGTAATGCATCAAAATTAGTTGAAGTCTTAGTAATTACGGTACTTCCAATTGTCATGATCTTATATTTGTTTTCTTCAGTAAGTAATTGGTTAACAAATGCCTTCATGAATTCATGTTGTACATCTATACGACCAATATCACCATTAGCATAACCTACACCAGGAGCATTACCTTTACGATATCTTATAAGCTGTTCTGCTTGGGCTCCATATAATTCTTGTTCACCTTTTTTAAGATTTATACTAAAATTCTGATCGGGAGCACTATAAACCATATCACGAGGAACATTAAACTTAATGGGTCCTATAATATCTACTATATCCTTAAATATTTTTAGATTCATATTAAAATAATAATCAACTTTTATGTCAAACATATATTCCAACATTCTAATAGAGTATTGGTTTCTTTCATCCCTTGGTGCATAAGCTGGTACTTCGTTTATCTTTAATTTTTTAGGTGTATCTTTTCTTTTGGCATGTAATTCATTATATATGTTAGTGGGTAATTCCACGTATGTATCTCTAGGAATAGAAACAATATTGATTTGTTTTGTTATATGATTGAAAGTCATGACCATTGTAACGTCAGTCCTATAACCATCTTTATCCACTCCGAATACTGCAAAAGTTGTAAGGTTCTTTTCTTTTTCAGTATCTTTCGTTGAACCTGATTCGTCTCCTGTTGAAGCAGATGGTGTTTTTGTAGGGTCTTGTGACTTATGTTTGTCTTTATTAAGCAATATGTAACCTCCAGTAGCTATACCTGCTATTAAAGAAAATATTACTACCGAAATCAAAAAAACTTTTAGAAATTTGGTTAACAATGAAACCTTCGTATTATTATTCAATTTTACCCTCCTAAACTCTCAAAGCATGTTAAATTAAAATCTATTTTTAATTTAAAACAAGGGTATCTATATAGCATTAACTAATAGATAACCTTGTTACAACTTAATTTCACCTAAGATTTTACATATTACCATAATTTAGAACATGCTAATGTTTTTAATTATAACTAGTATATCAAAAGTAGGTATAATTGACAATAATTAACATGATATTAGGAAATATTACATTTCTGTTAAATTTTTTATTTAATATTAATACACAAATTCTATTTCATCATCATTTTTGTTATTAATCTTATTTGTTGTTTCTGCTACTTTGTCTTGTTCATTATCATCAACAATTTTTGTTTCAGTATCAGTACTTTTTCCTGTTTCTTCTGTTGTTGTTTCATCAGTTGTTTCATCTGGTATTTCTGGCTTTTTATTTAGCAACTCGTCTATAGAATCCAAAACTTCTTGTCTGTCCCAAGTTTGATACCATATATGATTCATTTTGGTACCATCAGATGGTACTGTGATTCTATTTTCCGATGTAAGTAACTCACTTAGATTCAGATCAAATATATAACTTACATACTCATTAGCTGTTACTAAACCAAAATCTGTTTTCAATAATCCATAAACAGTTGATGCCAAATCACTTATTTTATCAAAATCTCTGATTTTCAATATTTTATTACTCATTGCTATCAAGAAATCCTGCTGTACTTTTATCCTTTTTAAGTCTGGACTACCACTATATTTCCTATTTCTGACTAATTGTTCTGCTTTATCACCATCTAATAATTGAAGTCCTTCTTGAAGATTTATATAAAGGCCTTGAACTTCATCTGTATAATACATTCTTTCAGGCACATAGAATTCTACTCCACCAATTGCATCTACTATGGCTTTGAAACCATCAATATTTACAGCAGCCGTATAATCAATATTAAGTTGTGTTATTTCTTCTACTACATCCTTAATGACTAATAAAGCATCATCATCCCATCCAGCGTTGGAATATACTTCAGTAAGCTTACAATAACTAGCTCTAATATTATTTTCTTGTTTTATTTTATCAAAACCACTTTTCCTAAAATCAATCAATAAATCTCTAGGCAATGAGATAAGCTTTACTTGATTAGTTTCAGTATCCAAATGTGCAACCATAACTACATCCGACAAACCATTGGATTTATCGAACCCAATTAATAGTGCATTAACGGATTCTGGTTTTTCAATCTCTTGTTTATCTTTGTCTTTGTCAGTATTACCTTGATTGTTGTTATTTTCTAGTTCATTATCTTGTCCATGGGCTAATTCATTATTATTAGCCGTTAGTACAATAACTAATGTTGCTATAAGTATTACTGCGACTATTATTATTAACATTAGCAATGTACTGGTACGTTTTTTATTGTTCATCTTTCTACCTCCTATTAATCATCTAATATAATACCATAAAAACATTACAAAAAGTTAACATTTTTTTATTTTTAATCTAGTTTTAAATTTCAAACTAAAATATATTTACTGATTCATGCTAATTTTTTAGTTTAAATCGTTTCATTTTAACTGTTGTCAAACAATGCTAACAAAAAAATGTATAAATCAATAGTCTATAAAAAATACTAACTTAACGGAGGATATTTTATATTATATATTGCTATGTTACTTTTATTGATGTATATTATCTATATATATTTTTTTACGTAAGAAACTTATAAATTTAGTTTTCCCTCTTTAGACGAATAATATATTGATTATGTTTCACTAAATATGAAAATAATTACTTTTTATAATGAAATTACTATTTTTCTCTTTAACATTTTGTTATGATTTGTAAATTTTATATTAAATAAATATTTTTTTCTTGAAATATTAACCATAAAAAAAATTTTTATTAATTAAGGTAGGCGATATTAATGTCAATATTAATAGGTTCTCATGTTTCAATATCAAAAGGTTTGATAGGTGCTGCCAAAACAGCACACTCTTATAATGCAAATACTTTTATGATATATACTGGTGCACCACAAAACACACGCAGAAAACCTTTAGAAGATATGAAAATAGATGAAGGAAAAGAATATATGAACGAGCATGATATCAAGGATATTGTTGTTCATGCTCCTTATATAATAAATCTAGCTTCTGTTAAAGATGATATCTATGGGTTAGCCCAATCTTTTCTTGGTGAAGAAATAATCAGAACAGAAGCTATGGGTTCTAATTATATTGTTGTTCATCCTGGTTCATATACTGTAAAAGACGTTGATTATGGAATTAATCGTATTGCAGAAGGACTGAACAATGTTTTAACCAATGATACTAAACCTTTTGTATGCTTGGAGACTATGGCTGGTAAAGGTTCAGAAGTAGGTAAGACATTCGAAGAGCTTCAAAAAATAATAGATAAAGTTGAGCTAAAAGAAAAACTAGGAATATGTTTTGATACATGTCACACTCATGACAGTGGATATGATATTATTAATGACTTTGATAATATTATGAAAGAGTTTGATGAAATCATAGGACTAGATAGATTAAAAGTATTCCATATTAACGGTTCACTTAATGTCAGGGGTTCAAGGAAAGATAGACATGCTAATATAGGTGCTGATGCCAGCAACAAGCGTGGTATGGACCAAATAGGTTTCAAAGCACTTTATGATATAGTCCATAATGAAATATGTGATAATAAACCTCTTATTCTTGAAACTCCATGGATAGATAAGACTACTAATTTATACAAAGAAGAAATTGCTATGTTAAGAGATATTAAGAATATCTACTAATATAGAAGTCTCAGAAAGGAAATGAAACTTAATATGAATAAAAAAACTGTTCTCGTGACAGGCTCTTCAAGAGGTATAGGTAAATCTATCGCTTTGAAATATGCTAAAGAAGGGTTCAATGTTGTTATAAATTGTTCATCTAGTTTTAATGAACTACTAGAGACAAAAGATATTATAGAAAGCTATGGTGTATCTTGTCTTCCTATACTTGCTGACGTATCAGACAAAAACAGTGTTAAAAATATGTTTGAAGAAATAAAAGTTGTTTTTGGTAATATTGATATAGTTATCAACAATGCTGGCATATCAATCATCAAGTTATTCACAGATACCACTGAAGATGAATGGGACAAAATTATAAATACAAATCTGAAATCGTTATATAATGTTTGTCAAGAATCTGTACCCTATATGATTAAAAATCAACATGGTAATATTGTTAACATAACTTCCATGTGGGGAATTACAGGTTCATCTTGTGAAGTTGCTTATTCTGCCTCAAAAGGTGCAGTTAATGCTTTTACAAAAGCTTTAGCAAAAGAATTGGCCCCAAGTCATATAAGAGTTAATGCTATTGCTTGTGGCTTGATAGATACACATATGAATTCTTGTTTATCAAAAGAAGACTTGGACACAATTATTGAAGAGATTCCAGCTAATAGAATTGGCAAGCCTTCTGAAGTTGCTAATTTGTGTTATTATCTATCGTCTAAAGAATCATCTTATCTGACTGGGCAGATCATAACACTAGATGGGGGATTGATCTAATTTCACTATTGAACATCAAGTGCTCTATTTAATATTTGAAGATTGTTATCTAAGAAAAAGTTAACAGTCTTTTTTTGTTGGCTATTTGCATTTAGATTATTGATTAATTCGTTGAGTTCACCTGTCCTTAAAAAGTAATTATCCAATATATTCAATATTTCTTCATTATCATATGCATTACTAACTATAGTATGGGTATCAATATTATTTGTATATATATTCTTCGTATCCCTCAATTGCCTTAGGTTAAATCTATTAATCATCCCATTTGGTGTCCATAGAGCTACTGCTATCCATTCTTTTTTTTCTATAGAATTCTTAATTAGTTCATCTAGATCTTCATAGTTGACTTGTTTAATTTTATAATCTACATTATATCGTTCTAACATATATTTGGTTTCACTAGCAGTAACATCACTTTCTTTACAAACATAGATGGTCTTTTCGAATTCTTTTTCATAGTTATTTAATTCTGATAAGAATCCTATTAGGGTATAGTCGGGTACATATATTCCATTAGATAGGTTTCTACAATTAGTTCCTAAATCTTTTATAACAGATTCTAATTTCGCTCTTCTTTTAGTATCAATAGTCGGTATCCATCCACTTAACAGAACATCCGTTTTACCTTTGCTCAGGTTATCCCACATTGTATCGGTATCATTCATAATGATTTTAGAGGTATATCCTTCTCTCGTTACTATTTCGCTTAATAAAATTGCTTGGGCATATGATGAAGGATATGTTGTACAACCTATTCTGATGTCGATACCATCAGCAATATTCTCTTCATCATTATTGCTTTTACATGATACTAAAAAAACTAAACATAATATAATAATCAAACTTCGTCTCATATGAAATAACATCCCTTCGTGTATATCAAGTTAATTGAATTAACTTCTACTTAAATGTCAACTCTGTCGTATTGGTATTAGTATTTCACATATTAATTTTGTATATTATGGTTAGTTCTGGGAATTCATAAATTATTAAACAAAACCTCTATAAGACAATAAAAAAAGCTATTCCTCATAAAAGATTTTAAGTACAATAGAAAGTATAACTTTCCTATTTATAACAAGAAAAAGATGCAGATATAATCCGCATCTTTCTTATCAAATACTAATTTTAATAAAACTATTTATCTTCGCTTAAGTATTTCTCAAGCTCATTTATGGCTTTTTCTTCGTCAGTTCCCTCTGCAGTTATAGTAATATCTTCACCCTCTAGAACACCTAGT
Organism: Vallitalea longa; assembly: GCF_027923465.1. Classification (NCBI taxonomy): domain Bacteria; kingdom Bacillati; phylum Bacillota; class Clostridia; order Lachnospirales; family Vallitaleaceae; genus Vallitalea; species Vallitalea longa. Next base: position 121,232 of record NZ_BRLB01000009.1, on the reverse strand, counting down.
GACATCATACCCATTATACTTTTCGCATTGACTTTTTTATCTTGCATCTCTACATAAATATTACTTTCAAATTGACTTGCAACTTGTACAAATAAAGCAACTGGTCTAGCTTCAAGTCCTGAAGCGATTTTAACTGTTATTTTTTTCTCTATCATAGTTATCCTCCCTTTTGTCTCTTAATTTTTCAGCAATATTACTTATTTTTCGTAATCGATGATTAACTCCAGACTTACCTACTGGCGGGTCTAGTAATGTACCTAATTCCTTTAAAGTAGCTGATGTATATTCTAATCTTATCCTAGCGATTTCTTCTAAAGGCTCCGGTAAAGAATTAAGACCAACAGTATGATCTATATATTTAATATCTTCTACTTGTCTAACAGCAGCAGATACTGTTTTCTTAAGATTTGCCGTCTCACAGTTAACGATTCTATTAACATTATTACGCATTTCTTTTAGAATTCTAACATTTTCAAGATCCATAAGAGCTACATGTGCTTCCATTATGTTTAACAAATCCACAATTTGAGAACCCTCTTTTAAATAAGTGATATAGTATTTTTTTCTCATAATTGTCTTGGATTCCATTCCAAATGAATTGATTAATGTTCTTAATTCTTCGCTTTGATTTTTATGCATACTGACAAATTCAAGGTGATATGTTTTTTCCGGATCACTTAAGGAACCACTTCCTAAAAAAGCGCCTCTGATATATGCTCTTTTACAGCAAGTACTATGAACTATCAAAGGGTTAATCCTATGAACAATGTGAAGTCTTCCTTCTTTTCCAAATTCTGCAATACCTATAGCCTTAAGTAATTTCAAAGCAACACTGGCATCAGTAATATACATAACATATATTCTACTCTTTTTTAGTTGAGTGTTTTTTCTAATTAATACTTCAACATTAATATTAAATGTTTTTTTCAACAATGTAAAGTACTTTCTTGCTACAGCTGCATTTTCTGTTTGCACCTTTATTGTTATTTCGTTATTACTTATTACTTTAATTTTACCGCAAATGTTGATAATAGCTGCTATTTCAGCAATTCTGCAATGTCTTGCACTACCAATATGCCTTGATAATTCTTCTTTGACCTTTGAAGAAAAAGACACATGATCACATCCTATCATTTTAATTATTTTACCCATTATTTGCTTATTTATTAGGCTATAAATGGCAAGATGTAGGATAGTTTAGTTTTTTTAGTATAGTTATTATAACTTCTGCTAGTTTATCAGAATTATGTCTAATTAATGTGGTCCCACTTAGTATCTTCAATAATGGAGCTTCTAATACTCTAATTCCTCTATTACTTAGTATATTTTTTTCATATTTAACAGGAACTGCCCCATCCTCTATGTAGAGTTTTAAAATTTTACTAGGTATCTTCTGGTTATTTACTATAATATAATCTATTATACCTTTTCCTAGATATTTTTCAATAACATTAATATGATCTACTAAATTATAATTATCTGTCTCACCTGGTTGAGTCATTATATTACTAACATAAATAACCGTAGGCTTAGATTTTATAATTGCTTTCGCCATATCATCCACCAACAGATTAGGTATTATACTAGTAAACAAACTTCCAGGACCTAGTACTAAAATATCAGCTTCATAAATACTTTCTATGACTTTTTCGTATGGCTTAGGATTTCTAGGATTAAGCCATACATCTTTTATGCTTTTTCTGTCATTCTTACATCTTTGAACGATTTGACTCTCACCTTCAACAATTAATGAATCATCAAAAAGTGCACACAATTCAACATTTTCTGTTGTTACAGGAAGTACTCTGCCTTTAACCGCTAAAACTTCACTAGTTTTTTCTATTGCCTTTTCAAAACTACCAAATATTCCATTAAGGGCTGCTAGAAATAAATTACCAAAGTTTTGACCGCTCAAGCTACCTTCTGTAAATCTATATTGAAACACTTTTTCCATTATGGGTTCGGTTTCAGCTAATGCCAGTATACAATTTCTGATATCACCTGGTGGTAACATATCTAGTTCTCTTCTCAGTATTCCAGAACTACCGCCATTATCAGAAACGGTAACTACAGCTGTAAGATTCTCTGTGTATTTCTTTAAACCTCTTAGCATAGTAGACAATCCCGTTCCTCCACCCATAGCAACAATATTAATATTGTCCATATTAAATAATTCACTCCTCAATGCTACTTGTATTATTTAATTTTTCAATTTTGAATCTTTTTCTATATCCCTGTGATAAAGATTAGTACTGTAATCTTGTTTCAATAATCTATTATATAGTTCATTAGCTAATGTAACAGATCTATGTTTTCCACCTGTACAACCAATGGCAATAACTAATTGATTTTTTCCTTCCTGAATATAATTAGGAATCAAGAAATTAATCATATCATCCAATTTATCAATGAACTTATTGGATACATCCCATTTCAATACGTAATCTTTGATTTCTATATCGTTGCCCGACTTTTCTTTTAGTTCTGGTATATAGAATGGATTAGGAATAAATCTGACATCAAAAACCAAATCAGCATCTGATGGTATACCATATTTGAATCCAAATGATAATACTGTGATAATTAGATTTTCATATTTTTTACCTTCCAAAAATATTTTGACTAATTCTGATTTTAGTTCTCTTGTCAATAATTTACTTGTATCTATAATAAAGTTAGCTCTTTTTTTTGCCTGCTCAAGTATTTTTCTTTCTTTATCAATACCATATTGTATTCTTCCCTCTGATACAAGGGGATGTTTCCTTCTTGTTTCTTTGAATCTCTTTACTAAAGTTTCATCATTAGCATCTAAGAAAAGGACTTCCAGTTCATAACCTTCATTTTCCAGTATTTTAATTTCATTAAGAAGCTCAGTGAATAAATTTCCACCTCTAATATCAATGCCTAAAGCGACCTTATCAATTCCTGAATCAGGACTAAAACAAATCTGTGCAAATTTATTGATAAGTACTGGTGGAAGATTATCAACACAAAAGAAACCAATATCTTCTAACATTTTCAATGATACACTTTTCCCTGCACCAGACATTCCAGTAACAATTACAAATCTCATGAGCTTCATCCTTTCTAGATTTTATTCTCCGATAATTCTAACTTCTGTTTCTAAACTTACATTATATTTATCATTTACTACTTTTCTAACATGACCAATAAGATTTATAATATCTTCGGCTGTAGCATTCCCTTTATTAATTATAAAACCACAGTGTTTTTCAGAAACTTGAGCATTACCTATCTGATAACCTTTCAATCCGCTATCCATGATTAACTTACCTGCAAAATAACCTTCAGGTCTTTTAAAAGTACTTCCTGCACTAGGAAATTCTAAAGGTTGTTTTTGTTTACGTCTATTATTAAGATCGTTTATCACTTCTCTTATTTTTTCTTTGTTTCCCTTTCTGCATTTTAACACAGCACTTAATATTATGTAATTATTTTTTTGAATAATGCTGGTTCTATAACCTAATTCTAATTGTTCTTTTGATAATGTAACAATATTTCCTTGTTCATCGATAACATCTGCAGAAACAATCACTTTAGATATATCTCCACCGTATGCTCCAGCATTCATATATACTGCACCGCCTAATGTACCTGGAATACCAGAAGCGAATTCGAATCCTTCCAAGCTCTCATCAGCAATGATTTTAGACAATTTTGACAATAGGACACCTGCATGAGCAGTTATTGTTTCATCATCAACGGTGACATTATCAAAATTCTTGTATATCTGTATGATAACTCCTCTGAATCCATTATCTTTTACAAGTATATTACTTCCATTGCCAATAACATAATACGGTATTTCAAAAGTCTTACAAATCTTTATTGCATGGGTTAATTCTTTTGTATTGCTTGGGGAAATAAATATATCAACACTACCTCCAACCTTAAAAGTAGTATGTTTTGACATTTTCTCATTTCTAAGTACATGTTCTTTGTTTATTTCTTTTGTCAATTCCTCAACAATCAGTTCCATGTCCATATCCATATATACATCCTCTCATTATTACATGACCCTCATGTAACTCCAAAAAGTAATATAACTCAATAATAAAGTCTCTTAACTATTATATCATTAAAAGCAAAAGAAAATACTTAAACTTTCATGACTTTAATCATAAATATTTTTACAGTATTATCATTATATCATTTTTTTTTGTCCTAGACTAGATTATGTTAATAGTCCCTCAATATTTATATTGTTTTATATAATCTATTACAAGTTTTAATCATTATATTGTATAATATAACTATAATAAAAAATTTAATACTGTATTGGAGGATGAATATATGGTTAAAGAAACAACTGGAAAATTAGATTACAAAAAAACTTTTATTCTAGGATTTGGATTTTTTGCTATTAGTCTTGTTTGGCCCCTTTATAATAATTATGTTCCACTATTTCTCTTGAATTTTTTTGACAGTCAATTCGTAATTAATTGCATTATGACACTTGATAACATCCTAGCAATTTTCTTAATACCCTATATAAGTGCATTAAGTGACAATACACATACTAGATTTGGAAAAAGAAAACCATTTATTATGATAGGTCTTCCTATTTCTGCACTTATGTTCATTATATTACCTTTAGGTTCGAATAACTTAATATTGTTTTTGATTATTATTACAATACTTAATTTTTCAATGGCAATCTATAGAGGTCCTACTGTTGCACTTATGCCAGATATGGTTCCTCCACACCAAAGAAGTGAAGCTAATGCAGTAATTAATTTTATGGGAGGCCTAGCAGCAGTTTTTGTTTTATATGGAGGTTCTCGTTTATATGAAATTGATATAAAACTACCTTTTTCTGTTACAGGTATCATTATGTTCATATCACTCATAATAATCATTTGCTTCATTAAAGAACCTGTTACATCTCAAAAATCAACAGAAACCAGAGAAAAAGTTAAGATTATAGCAACACTACGGGGCATTATCATCAATAACGATCATAAAACTTTTCATTTGCTTTTTGCTATACTTTTTTGGTTCATCGGATACCAAGGTATGGAAGCTACATTTAGTAATTACATGTTTCGTTACATAGGTTTACCCAAGCATGAATCGGGAATAATATTGAGTGCTTTTGCTGGAGCTTTCTTATTATTTGCTATCCCTGCTGGTTTTATAGGAAAGAAGATAGGTAAAAAAAGAGCAATCCTCATAGGATTGATTACTGATATCATTATTTTTATTTTTTTAGGATTAATAGGGCCTCTTGGAATTATAATATTCAACAAGTACCTAGTTATGATTCTATTAGCTGTAGCAGGGATATTCTGGTCTCTTATCAATATTAATTCTTATCCCTATATAGTAGAAGGTGTTAGTGAAAGCAAAGTCGGTACATTTACTGGATTCTATTATTTTTCATCATCCGTAGCTGCTATTAGTGGACCAATGCTGTTTGGAATTTTTGTTGATCTAATAGGCTATAATGTATTATTCTTCTTGACTGCCATTTCATTTATTATAGCATTCTTATTCATATATACCATTAGGCAACCTAACAAGATCATATAATATAACAGCTACCATATATACTAATAATTATATATATGGTAGCTTATGCTTATCTTTTTGATATTACTTCGTTATCTTCCATTAACTTTTCTATCTTTGTCTTTGTATAATCTAATTCTTGAGCTCCTGATAAGAATTTGTGAACATTCATTTGTATTTCTTTGGAAATCTGTGTATATCTATCAGATACAGGCCTGTTTATTACTACATTTAATGCATTTTTTAATCCTTCTACCGCTAGCATTTCATTGGAAGCTATAATATCGCTATTAGTAGCTAAACTAATGAATCCTGGAATATGTTTACCTTCTTTTGCTATTGTCGTCTGTCCTTCCTCACTTGCTATATATCTAATGAATTCCCAAGCCCCTTCTATATTAGATGAATTCTTATTTATTCCTAACACATAACCATCTATTACACCACCATTGGGTAAAGGTGCGATTCCGATTTGTTCTTTATTTAATTTTGTTTCTATTTTTTCTTCAATCAGAAGATTATATAGATACGAAAAGTCTATTGTAAAAACGGTTTTGCCATCTTTGAATGCATCTTTTGTTTCGGTATCAGAGTAATATAATATATCATTGGGAGTATATTCTGAATCCACCATGGACTTCAATGATTTCAATCCACTTAGCATATGAAATGAGTTAGTAAATTCAGCTGCTGTAACTGTTAAACCTTCATTTACATTACATTGAAATACAATACCTGTTTCTGTATTTTTCTCACCTTTATATTTTTCTGCCAACCTTGATAGATCTGAATATGTGTAGTTACCACTTTCTAGTACTTTGGCTTCTGTTTCTTTTACTATATCTTTTCTATAATATAGCAAACTTAAATCCAGATAAAAGGGGAGTGTATATTGTTTACCTTCATATTTACCTGATATCATTGCTTCTTCAACAAAATCTTTTTGTGTATAACCTTTTTCTTGCATTAAATTATCAATAGGTTGTAGATAACCTTGACCAGCAAATTCTCCAGCCCAAGTTATATCCATTGATAAAACATCTACATCAGATGAACCATTTGAGATTAATTTTTTTACTTGCTTATAAGTTTCATCTTCTGAACCTGTTATTATGACTGGTTTAACTTCATAAGTATCTTGAGAACTGTTAAATTCATCTATTACATTTATTATATAATCTTTATCAGTCAGAACTCCAAATTTAACTGTCTTTTTTTTAACTTGATTACATCCTCCTATAGATATTATTATTAATGCAGTAATTAACAGTAAGTTAATTATTCTTTTCATTATCAAGTCTCCTTGCTGTATTCTTTAATGTTATATATACTTTTTATTTACATTTTCATATTAAATTATTCCATAAATAATTAACTTACATTCTATTTTATTCGATTAATTGAATTTACTAAAAAATAAAAAGCTTTCCATTCATATAAAATAATAAATGAAAAGCTTTTACGTAGAATATTATCTTTTATTTTCTTTATAAGGTCTATTTACCAAATAAGCTTTTTAACCAATCAAAAAACCCTTTTTTCTTCGTAGTATCAGTTTGTGTTTGATCAACAGTTTGTTTTGGTTTCTTTATTTCATCAGTTTTCATTATGAATTTAACCGAACCTTCCATATCTTTACTGATTCCACTGAAATTATTATATTCATCTGCCAGCTTAACCAATTCATCTTTAACAAGTAATAAATCATCAAGGGAATCTGTTTTTTCTGTTAGAACACTACTTAATTCGTTTATCCCTTCTTCATGAAATTTATTCATATTTTCATTAAGTTCATTAGCTCCGTCTTTTAACTTATTGCCACCTTCAACTAATTGGTCGACTGCAGATACTAAATCTTTATTACCTTGTTTTAATTTATCTTTTCCTGCTATGGCTACTTGTGAACCGTCTGATAATTCACCTAAACCATCACTTACAGCTTGTGACCCTTCTACAAGACTGCTAGAACCATCAACAATTTGCTTAGAACCCTTATCAAGTAATGCAGATGATTCTGCTAATTTTCCGGCACCATCACTTAGTCCATTACTTCCTTCTTGTAATAAACCAACAGTTTCTTTTATAGTACCAGTTGATCCATTTAATTTTTCTAGACCATCAGCAACTTTCTGTTGACCATCTTTTAGATTGTTTAGTTGTGTAGTCATATCATTAGAACCAATTTCAACAGTTTTCAAACCAGCTTCTATTTTAGTTAAAGTTTCAATCATTGGATTCTTAGGATTTTGTTGTTTGAGATTTTTAATTATATCGCTAATTCCTTGTAAACTCGCTGATACACCGGAAGTTATTTTTTGTTCACCCTTTATTAATTTGTCTGTACCGCTTGTCAATGATTTAGCTCCTACTTCTAATTCTCCTGTACTGGTGGTTAATTCGTCTAAACCGTTAGATAATTGTACTGCTCCTGAAGCAAATACCTTAGCTTTGTCAGCAAAGCTTACTGCTCCTTCTCCAAATGTTTTGGCTCCTTTTCCAAATTCATCTGAACTGCTTACAAATAATCTTATACCATCAGCGATTCTATTAGCTCCTTCATATGCACTATCTATTCCAAGTGCTAACTTGCCGACACCATCTATCAATGCAGAACTACCTTTCCCTAGTTCACTTACACCAGATTTAAATTCAACTAGTTTATCAGCTAATTCTGTTTGTCCATCTGATAAAGTTTTTGTACCATCTCTTAATTGGCTGGAAGCTGATTGTAATTCATCTATAGAATCAATCATTTCACTTAAACTTCCTAATTCACCCAATTCATTGATTTCTGGTAATTCACAAGTAGCTACTGACATGATAGGTCCTAACTCAAATTCTTCTGCATCTGCTTCTATTACTAATTTCTCTGGTAGGTCAATATCTGTATCTTCTGGCATTAATTCACATAAGCCAGGTACTGAAACATATGTGACAATTTGATTATTTCCTTCTGTCAAAATTTTACCTGAATTGATTTTAATGTTACTAAATATATCGTTAGGTAGAATTATTACAGATGCTATCATAAAAGGTGTATAAATATCTTTTGTTTCTCCATCTATTTCAGTTTGATGTTTTTCATTATTTATAGTAGTAACCTCTATCTTTACTTTACCTGACTTTCCGCCTATTTCAGTAGGTTCTATTTTATTGCCATCCAAGTAATAGTCTACTCTTATTTCTACTGGAAGTTCTTTGTCTGTATTACCCTGATAAAACAGATCGTTGCCTTCTAGTTCCCAAGTAATATTATTTCCATCGATTTCAGGTTTTTCTTCGCCTTTTACATTTTCTATATCACTCAAAGAAGAATTATCAGTTACTTTTTGTCCAACTATTTCTGAATGAATCTGATCACTAATTATGACTTTTTCAACTTCTCCTGTGGAAGATAAATTAACATATACTGTTTCATCTTTTGATATAGTATTATCTGCTGCATAAGCTATGGTATTGGAAGTCATCAGTAAAACCAGTGATAGACTAAATATCTTTTTAATTGTTTTATTCATACTTATTCATCCTCTCTTAATTTCTACTCCATTTTCTACTAGTTTTTGATATGAATCCTTCAAACAATAAAAGTAATGCTGGTAACATGAATATAATTACGAACATACTGATTATTGCACCTCTGGAAATCATACCTGTCAAACTTTTTATCATTTCCATATCAGCTATGAATCCTACACCAACTGTAGCACCAAAAAATGTTAAGGCACTAGTAACTATTGATTTAACTGATCCTAGAAGACTTATTCTCATAGCTTCAAATTTATCATGACCATGGCGTATTTCTTCTCTAAACCTAGTAGTCAATAATATTGCATAATCTACAGTTGCTCCCAATTGAATGGTTCCGATAACTATAGAAGATACGAATGGAATTGTCGTATTAGTGAAATAAGGTATTCCCATATTGATGAATATAGCAAGTTCAATAGCTCCCACCAATATAATAGGAATTGAAATTGACCCAAACACTAATAGGATAATTACGAATACAGCCGCAATCGATGCTATACTTACATTTTTGAAGTCAACATCTGCCAATTCAACTAAATCTTTAGTTAACGCACCTTCACCTGTTACCATACCATTTTCATCATATGATTTAACAATGTCATTAATATCTTGTAGTTGTTTATTTTGTTCATCAGTAGCAGCTTTGAAGCTCGAGTTGACTAATACTAATTTATAACCATCTTTTTCAAGGATATCTGTTAATTTTTCCGGAACGTATTCGTAAGGTATTGCCGGACCAACTAATTTATCATAACCAATAGCAGTCTGTACTCCTGGCAACTTTTCTATTTTACCAATCATTTCTTTAGCTTGGTAAGAAGGAACGTCTGAATCTATGGCAATCATATGTGTCGTAGTCATATCATATCCTGTCTTCAATTTTTCGAGAGCTATAATGGAATCCAAATTTTTTGGTAAGGATTCATCTAGATTATAATAAACATCGGTATTGGATTTACCATAAATGAAAGGTATAAATAATAGTATAAATAGTACTACAAATTTTTTATAATGTTTTATAATGAAGTTCGTCGTTTTATTGAATGAAGGTAATACTGTTCCATGATTGAATCTGTGAATTAATTTATTAAATGTTAATATAAAAGCAGGTAATATGGTTATGGTACATACTACACCAAGAAAAACACCTTTTGCCATAACGAATCCTATATCTTTACCTAACCCTAATTTCATAACTGCTAAAGCTAAAAAACCTGCTATGGTAGTTAATGAACTTCCTGCTATGGATGTAGCTGTTTTAGTTATTGCCACAGCCATCGCTTCTTCTTTATTATTACTTATTTTCAGCTCATCTTCATATCTGTGCAATAGGAAGATAGAAAAATCCATCGTAACTCCCAGTTGCAGTACTGCTGCCAGAGATTTCGTTATATACGATATCTCACCGAAGAATATGTTAGTCCCGAAATTATATACTATAGCCATACCGATTGCTGCTAAGAAAATAAAGGGAACAATTGTTGATTCCAATGTCAATGCCAAAACAATTACCGCTAAAATGACTGCTACCAAAACATATATAGGTGTTTCTTTATCTGCTAATTTAATCGTATCCCTAAGTATTGCAGACATACCACTTAAGAAACATTGTTTATTCATGATACCTCTTATATCTTTTATCGCTGTCTGAGTTTCATCAGATGCTGATTCATGAGTGAACTCAATCATCATTAGAGTCGAATCACCACTATAGAATATATCTTTTATATCACTTGGCAGGAATTCTTTCGGAATAGTGATATCCATTAAATCACTAATCCAAAGTGTTTTTTCTACACCTTCTATATTGTCTATTTTTTGTTTTAGTTCTAAAACATCTTTTGATTCCATATCTTCTATAACCAGCAAACCCGTTGCTGCTTTATGAAATACGTCATCAAGAACTTCTTGTCCTTTCATTGAATCTAGTTCTTCAGGTAAATATGTTAATAAATCATAATTTACTCTTGTATTTGTCATTCCATATAGAGATGGCAATAATAGCAAGATACCAATTATTAAAACTAGTTTCCTATGTTTTACAATCATTCTTGCAAATCTCTTCATATTATCCTCCCTTTTCTGTAATCGTTAGTCAATTAGTAGGTTCACTATTCAAGCATTTTCCTTATAACATTAAAAAGTATAGGTTTCATCTCATCTATACTGGCGGGTTCATTTAAAATTATTGAGCTATAGCAAGTAGAGCCAATTAATTCAATAATGAGAAATAATGTTTTATCTACATCTTCCACGGGAATATCGTTATCTTTTAATTTGTCTATAAAAGTTTTATATATATAATCCATGTCATTGATTACTTCCGTATCATTCAATGCTTTTCTATATAATCCCCAAGATAAATTCTTGTAGATTAAACTTAGAAGAATGATGTTATCCTTGAGGTATTCTATTGTGTGATTGGTAAAGAATATAATACCTTCAATAAAATTTTCATGTTCCCTATTCATTGTTGCTTCAAATGCTTCTTTGATTATAATCGAACTTTTTTTCAATATAATATGATCCAGTATCTGTTTTTTATCTCTAAAATAGAGATAGAAAGTACCTTTAGCCACACCTGCCTTTTTAACAATATCGTTAATAGCAGTTTTATCAAAACCTTTTGTTACAAATAGTTCATATGCAGAACTAAAGATAGCATTTTTCTTTTGTTTCTTATTCTCAATAATCTTACTCATAGCGCACCTTCAATTCATATTGACCAACGGTCATTTTTAACTTCAAACCTATTATAGGATTAAAATGACCAATGGTCAATATTAATTATTTATGAAAAAAAGCTATGAAATGTTAATTTCATAGCTACTTTTACTAATTAAGATAATTGCATGATTACCTTCCGCTGATTTCTATAGCAAAATATGTTGAATTCAATCTACCATTATAATTTACATATTGTGCGTATAGAATTAAATTAGGAATTATGCAATTATCTCAATAAAGATTAGGTTTTAATTAGTTAACATAATTATTATATAAAAGTTAAATAAAAATCTTCTATCCTATTATGTTATAGAATATTTTTTAGGCATCTATAATCTCGAATAACATATTGTTGACTATTTTAATTAATTTGTTCTTATTCAATCTATAGTATAGTCTTTTATTTTTGCCTGTTTCAATATCCAATATTCCAAGGGTACTTATTTTCTTGATATGATAACTCATCGTTGCAGTTGTTATACCTAATTTATCAGCCAATTCTTTACTATACCACGCTCTTTTACCTAGAAGGCTCATTATCTCAAAACGGTTATCGTCATTCAATAATTTTATTAATTCCTTGTATTCCATTTTCTTCATATTATCATCAAATTTTTGTTCTAGTCCATATCCATAGATAATAGTATATATATCTTTATCATCACAAAATCTAAGTCCTAACCCTATTTCATTAAAATAACAAATAAAGAAATCAACTTTTTGATTATTCACTATATCTTTATCTATAAGCATAACAATTGTATCAAAGAATTTATCTTTATCTTCTTTTAATAGTTGTCTATGTTTTTGTAGTTTCTTATCCATAAAATCTTTTACTTTATCCTCAATCTTAATAAAAAATTGGTTATAGTACTGCCCTAAAGTAAAAATCAAACGTTCCTTCATTTGTTCTGGATATCTAAAATAATCCATGTAAATATCTACTTTATCAGAATCATTGATATCATTTTTCAATTCTTCTTCAATAATTTTTTTAAGCTCCTTATCACTAACATTTTCAGGTATTTCCATATCTAGCTTATTAATAAATATGTTAAGGAATTCTTCTTTAGTCATATTAGTGATATTATCAAGTACTTTCTCTATATCATTAATTTCTTCATCAATAGCATAATAGATTATAGCATATACCCCTTTACAAAAGTTTTTAAAGAAATATTTCAAGTCTCTTCCTAATATAGGACACATGTTTTCTTTAATATTTTTCACATAATCAACTATATCAGGATTAAGTTTGAATCTATCAGTATATTCATGAGTATCCCCCTCACCAACTATTCTTAGAATAGATAACATAAAATCAGCTACAATATTATATTTTATCTTGGATTCCATTGTATCACTCCATCAATTTTCTACTTCAGCGACTTTCATTTCTCCCGCTATTATTTCATTACTTCCATTGTTTTTAAATTTCTTGACCATAAAAATAGCAAGTAAGAAAATACCAACTCCTGTATATATCATTATAATGGATGTTGGTATTAAATCAAGTAATAATCCATGTAATAAATAACCAAGAGGTGTTATTGCTGTTACGATAGTAGCATTAAGAGCCATTACTCTTCCTCTGTATTCATCATCTGTAGTTTTTTGCATATAAACACTTAAAGGTATGTTTATAACAACAATCAGAAATCCCATTATAAAAAATAATATACTATAGAATACAGAAACGAAAATATCCATATTCCCAATATTAGATATTATAAGAGGAACACTAAATAAACAGTTAACAATTCCTAAAGCAATTAGATAAAAACCCATTTTAACAGGCTTGAATTTTCCAAGCTTACTTGCAAAAACTACTGAAGTAAACAATGAACCTACCGCAAAAGCTGATTCAATGATTCCATATAAATTGTCTGATAAACTAAATTGAACTACTATTATATGTGGTATAGCAACATTTATAGCTGTAAATAAGAAATTGATGAAAATTGCAACAGATAAAACTATCATCAATACACTATTATTTCTTATATACTTAAATCCTTCTTTGAGATCACTGAAAAATTGATTCTCTTTAGCTACTATTTTTTCTTTGACCTTTCCAACTTTCCAATAGAAATCGATAAAGTATTCAGAAATGGTAGATAGAATAAAAGATACCCCATTGAATATCATAAACATTGTCGGAGGTACAACCGCATAAATAATTCCACCAATAATAGGAGCTATAATTGATGTCAAGCTATTGATAGATTGATTGAAAGAATTAACTTTACCAAGTCTTGCTTCGTCAACTAGATTAGGTAGTGCAGCATCAAAGCTAGTTGTAAATAAAGTATTGAATATTGAAAGAAATACAGTTGACATGTATATAATCCATAACTGTAGTCCATATATCTGACTTAAGCCAAAAGCAACAAACATAATAACTCCACTGATAAAATCAGAAAATAAAACCAACTTCTTCCTGTCTACCTTATCAGCTATTACTCCACCTATAGGTCCAAAAATAATAGCTGGTATTGTGGATAATAAAATACTTACTGCAAAATTAAGAGCAGATCCTGTAACTTTCAATATGTATAATCCCATTGCAAATCCATAAATACGAGTACCCGTTAATGAAACCAATTTACCTAACAAAAATAGTATCGTGTTTTTCTTAGTTTTGTTCATAATAATTCCCTCCATATTCATTATGTATATCTAATATAAATTTCATTGTTATATGTTTATCTAATACACTTTATATTATATTTACATCTTATATATTTGTCAATACTAATTTTTGAATTTACAAATAATTACTCTAAACTTCCTATTTCTAACATGTTTTTAATCATATCTATATCAAACGACTATACATTCATGATTAACATATTTATGTTATATATACATCTAACACATTAAAACCATATTAATCAGTTTTTAATCATAAGAATAAAAAATCATATAATAAGGAATTTGCGAATAGAACATATTCAAAGAAATGTCACCATACCTATAATGAAGCAAAATCTTTCTATCCTATCAAAAATAATCACAAAAATAAAATATGATAAATAATTAGTTTTACGAAGACCGATCCTTCAGGAGTAAGGCGAAGCAAAACTAACTATTTATCACTACGTACATTTCCGTGAGTCTAATATCTTAAACAACACAATTCTTTTGCAATCCTACTAGCTACCCTAGCATTATTATAAACCAACTTCTTATTAGAATATAAACTCTTACCCTCAGTAATATTATGTATCTTAGCCAATATGAATGGAGTGATATCCTTACCTTTAATCCCTCTCTTCTCTGCATCCTCAACAGCTTTATTAATAGCCTCATTAATAAAGTCATAATCCATCTCATATTCTTTTGGAATCGGATTACCTATAACCATACCACCTTTCAGGTGCAAATCCTCTTTCACCTTAATAGCCTTAGCAATAACCTTAGCAGAATCAGCATTATAATCAACTCCAAAGCCACTTCTCCTAGTATAGAAGGCTGGAAAATCATCTGTTTTGTAGCCTATAACAGTTACCCCCTGTGTCTCAAGATATTCTAGTGTTAGTCCTATATCCAATATAGATTTTGCACCCGCACAAACTACTGCGACATTAGTATTAGCAAGTTCCATCAAGTCAGCGGATATATCAAACGTTTGTTGAGCATTTCTATGTACTCCCCCAATACCTCCAGTCGCAAATACTTTTATTCCTGCAAGATTAGATATTAACATTGTAGTCGCAACCGTAGTAGCTCCATCCAATCTTTTAGCCATAATCATAGGTATGTCTCTCCTGCTAGCTTTTCTTATTCCTTTATTTTCACCCATATATTGAAGTTCATCATCATCAAGTCCCACTTTCATTCTTCCACCTATGATGGCTATAGTTGCTGGTACTGCTCCTTCTTTTCTTATTTCACTCTCACATGTTCTTGCACTTTCTATATTCTCTGGATATGACATTCCATGAGAAATGATAGTCGATTCAAGAGCTACAACAGGTCTATTATTTTCTAATGCTTCTTTTACTTCTGGTTTGACGTCAATATAATCTAACATTTTATCTCCTCCAAAATTTTATTTATATTATCTATACTCATATTAGGATTAACAGTATCATGATGTCTTAATGCCAATAATGCTGCTGCCGTAGAGAATTCTGCTATATCATCAATATTCTTATCATATAATTGTCCATAAACTATCCCTGCCATAAATGCATCTCCTGCTCCCGTAGCATTTGCAACTTTCATTTTTGGTGCTTTATATGTATTACAATAACCAGCCTCACCATAAAATACTCCTTCTTCACCTAGGGTGATAAATACTCTTTCAACACCTTTTCCAATAAAATATTCAACTGCTCTTTCTAATCCGTCTTCATCTCTAATTTCCATATTAGAAAGATATTGAGCTTCATGTCTGTTAAGCTTTACTGTATGAAAACCACCTATTATATCTTTTACCCTTCTTGATTTTTTTATTGATACTGGGTCTAACATAATCTTTTTATCTTTGAAATTTATAAGAATATATTCTAATACATCTTTTGATAAACAAGCATCTACTACAATGATCTCAGAGTTTTTCAAAACATGAGATTTACTTTTTATGAATTCTGGTGTTATTCTGTCCGCAATTCTCATATCTGATAATGCTATTGCCATATCACCATTTTCATCCATTAGTGCAAGATAAATAGATGCATTCATATCAGGTAATATAAGACAGTGTTCCATATCAATACCAGATTCATTACATTCATTTATAAGTCTCTTACTGTTAGAATCACCTCCCGTAACTGCAATCAATTTCGTGTCAATACCTAATCTAGCCATATTTTCAGAAATATTTCTACCTACTCCACCTAGACATATTTTTACTAAGCCAGGGTTAGATTCATTCTCTAGAAGTTTTTCTTCTGTGAATCCTTGAATATCCATATTAGCAGCACCAATTACTGTAACATAATCGGATTTGTTCATGATATATCCCCTCCCTCTTATATAACCCTTTTTAATAAGATTAGTAATATGAACCCCTACGGATGAACGAGTAATGTTTAGTTGATTTCCTATTTCTTTTTGTGAAATAAGCGGATTTTTTTTAATTAACTCCAATATTTCTTTTTCACGTCCAGTCATAGCCTCTCCTTAATATTTGCTTATATTATAAGCTTTTGCTTATTAATTATATATTAACACTTTGTATTGTTTTATCTAGTATAATTTTCATATATTTTGTATATTTAAACAAATTATTTAAATGGTTTAATTATCGAAAGCGTAATAATAAAAAGCTTTATATTATTATTTACCATAATTATATTCAAGTTTTATTGGTTATTTTTTTAACAGTTACTCTATTATTTTTCAAATATTTATATGTTATTACTGGGTATAGTTTATTTTCTCTTTCAAATAATATACATATATGTTAAAATATCCAAAAGAATAAAGGAGATTTGCTAATGGATTATAATTATCAAAAAAATTACTGGAACAGAATGGCTGATTCTAAAAATTTCACAACCCCATTTCAATTTGATATTTTTTCAAATTATATATCTAAAGATAATTCGATCTTAGATATCGGTTGTGGCTATGGAAGAACTCTTGATGAATTGTATCAGAGAGGATACACTAACCTAACTGGAACTGATTTCTCTAAGAATATGATTGAAAGAGGTAAATTACAGTATCCACATATTAATCTCGAATGCACTGATAGTAAAAAATTAAAGTATGATGATAATTCTTTTGATGCTGTCATTTTGTTTGCAGTTTTGACTAGTATCATAAATAATGATGACCAAGTTGCTTTAATAAGTGAAATCAAAAGGATTCTTAAGCCTAAGGGAATATTATATATTAATGATTTCTTGATTAATTCTGATGAGAGAAATGTTAAGAGATATAACATTTATAAAGATAAGTTCCATAAGTATGGAGTTTTTGAATTACCTGAAGGAGCTATTATGAGGCATCATACTATTGAGTGGATCAAGGAGCTTGTGGAATGTTTTGAGAAAGTTGAATTCAAGGAAATGTCTTATACTACTATGAATGGAAATACTTCTAGGGGATTTTATTATTTAGGTAGGAATATGGAAATTTAATTATTGACAAAATGTGAAGTACGAGGAAGCAAAAGGCTCCCCAGTACTTCTGTTTTGAATAGATATAAAAAATTTTCTTACGTATTCTTAATACATGGAATATAATAATCTAGAATCAATGTTTTACGACCCTCTCTTTTAGGGATACCATATCGAGCTTCCGTATATACTTCACATGCAAAGTAATTTTTCCAATCAATTTCATAACCGTGCTTATTAATTTCTTCTATTGATAACTTATGTGCATTCGTAAGTATATCGTATTCTTCACCTTCTATCCATACCTTAGCAATAGTACAAATTGGAACTTCAAAGGAAGAATAGTCAGGTGGAACTGGAGTATCAGCTTTCATAAAAAAACCTGCAAGGTATGTAAATGTTCCATCTTCATTATTAAAATCTCTTATATAACCTTCATAGCCATCTGGTGTCTCTGCTGGACAATATTCATTCATGTTTATAAGCTTTTCAAATGTACCATCAGAATAACACCTATTCCATAGCGAAGGTATTGTCTCATATTCAGATGGAAAAATAGGATTGAAATTTTCATGCTTTGTTCTTATTGCTTTTCCGATAACTTTATAAGGCCCGAATTCTGCAAATTCTATTCTATTTATGGTTGCCATTATTGTATCCTCCTCTTATTTGTTACTTAATAGTTTTAATAGGTATCCAAATTTCATTTTGTGGATTATGTCCAGGAGGATAATAGCATTCAATGGCTGGTAAATCAGCAAATGAATAATTCGAATTCAACATCCAATCAACATATAACCGTTTCCATGTATCTGCAAATCCAGTAAGATCAAGAACATTAAAAACTACCCACTTACATTCTGGAAAATTTATCTTTTCCATATTCACTGGAGTTTTTCCTTCATAAGATACAGCCACATGATAATTAAAAGTGGAGTTATTTCCCCAATTGCCCTCTGATAAAATACCTAACACACCTGCTAATGAATTTTGTAAATCCATATCAATATCAAGTAAATCAAGCAATCTATCTGAATTACCATCTTGCTTAATTTTTTGCCAAATAATAGGTATTATACTAAATGACTTATCAGTATCTACTCTATACTTATAACCGACAACAGAAAATGAATTCCTTTTTTCGATTCTATAATTCAATTCTAATCGTCCCTCAATAGAAATATCAAAAGACATTCGTGGATATGCTTTTAATTGGGTACCTGACTTTCGAGCAGAGGTAGGTGTAACTCCATGAAAATCATTGAATGCTCGAGTAAAGGCTGAATGAGATGTATAACCATATTTCTGTGCAATCTCAATAATGCTGCACTTACTATTTTGCAACTCTAATGCCGCAAGTGTTAAACGTCTATATCTGATATATTCAGAAATCGGCATTTCAGTAATAAAAGCAAACATACGCTGAAAATGATAATTGGGACAGCATGCTATTTTGGCTATTTTACTATAATCAATTTCATTATTCAGATTTTTTTCTATATAATTTATCACTTCATTCATTCTTTTTAACCAATCCAATGTATCCCTCCTTACTCTTTAGTTTATCAGAAAAAAAATAATTTGCTTTGCAATTAATGTACAGAAAAAGCAAAATTTCTATATTAACTATTGAGTTCTTGATATAAGTTATAGAATGATTCCAGAGCCAGAATTATTTCTTTTTTTTCGCCTTCAGCAGCTTTGGTTTCATCGTCTACGTAATCGTTAATAGCATCTTTTACATCTGATTGGTATCTAACCACATTATTGAGGATACTTGCTACATTCACTTGTCTTAGAGAACCTACAGTATATATGGCAGAAGTTTCCATATCAGAACCTAGTACGTTTTTGGTATTCCAGTGTTTCATTAGTTGACGTTCGTTATCAATATAGAATGAATCGTGACTTCTTGTTATACCTATAAAAGGTTTGTATCCTAATTCTGTACAGGTATCATCTATGATTCTTAATAAATTAAAGCTTGCTACAGCAGGATAGTTCTGGCTTACATACATTCTAGATGCACCTTCTTCTCGTACTGCACCTGTAGATATAATTAAGTCTCCAATATCTATTTGTGATTGGCATGCACCTGCACTTCCTATACGTATAAAATATTCTGCACCGCATGTTATTAATTCTTCTAGTGCGATAGTTGCCGAAGCACCCCCTATACCTGTTGATGTTACTGTTATCGGTACCTCCTTATATGTTCCTTTGATTGTTCTAAATTCACGATTGTAAGCAACTTCCTCCCAAGTATCCAAAAATCCGGCAACTCGTAGTACACGTTCAGGGTCTCCAGGTAGCACAACCATTTTTTCAATATCATTTTCACTACATAATATATGTGGCTGTTTCATATAACTCCTCCTTTGTACAATAGTAATTAGTTATATTATAACACTAGTATTGTATCTTTTTAACATATTTTTACTATTTATAAGGAAAATTTCTTTATTGATTCTACTAATCATCTTCTACATTATACATGATTCGTAATCCTCTTTACAGCTTATGCAAGGTGTAAAAAGAGACTCAGCACTTTTACACACTATTTTGAAATTCTGAAAACCCGGTGAATCAAATATAGAAAGTACATTATTATAATTTAATATATTTCCAGCGCAATAATTCTCTAATTCAAAATATGCACATGGATATATTAGTCCTTCCTTATTAATTACAAATGAAGAATCTGCAGCAGGACAATTATAGTTATCCATCAATTTATCATGTTTAATTATATCTATTTCTTTTTTCAAAAACCAAAATGCACAATCTGTAGATATCTCGATTAAATCTAACCAATCTAATATGTTCTTGCATAATTTTATATAATATAAACTTGATATACATTCCTTTCTATACCAATTTACATTATTACCAGGTTTCGGTGGTATTAAGAAAATAGTTTTTATACCTGCATTTATTATTTTATTGAAGTGTTGATTAATATTGTTTATGAATGTTTTACTAGTAATAACATTAACTCCTATTTTAAAATCACTATCACTTAAATGGATATAACTCTTTAAGGTTTGATAGAAATTATTTAATCTATCACTATCCTGCATATCTCCAACACTGATATATATATCATCAAGTCCACTTTCTTTTAGTCTATTAGCAACTGAACAATTCAATAAAGTACCATTGGTAGCTAATTTTGTTTTTATTTTATTACTAGATGCATATTCTATTATTTCATAAATATCTTTTCTTAGTAATGGTTCGCCACCCGAAATCATCAAAGTTCTACATCCGTTGTCTTTTAGAAATTTGATTATGTGTTTAATCTGGTCTTTAGAAAGTTCTTTTCTATTGTCCTGCTTTTCATAACAAAATTCACACCTGAGATTACATCTTGAAGTCACCTTCATAGTAGCACATCTAAGTTTCATTTGTTTTCCTCCTATACTTTACCTATCAATATAGTTTTAGACCTGTCCAAACATTTAGATGCTACCGTAGCCAGTTGTTTTGATGTGATTGAATTAAAATTCTTAATGGAGTCTTGGAATTCCACTATAGAGAGAGATTCAACTTTAGTTACACATTTTATATATATTAAAAATACACCCATATGACATATGAGAATTGTTTTACATCAACAGAATATATAGTTTTTTTCTCTAAGTAATTGATATAATATAAAAAAGCTACCTTCCCCTAATAATTTACATACCCCTCTTAATCCGTAATAATTATCATCATTAATCCATGTATAGAATAAGCTTTGAATATTTAGTAAAATAGTAATTTTCTATTCTTTTATCTATATATAGACATCTAAATATCAATATATGGAAACATTCCAAAATTAAAATATTGTGTCTACTTTCAGTATAATTATACATATTTTACATATGTATGTCAACAACTTTATATTTTTTTAGTTTATTATATATTTTCACTATATGCACATTTAATCAGCATTAATTTTATAAATTCAAGCAAATATTTGATTTTTTCTAAAGATATGGTATAAACAATAATATAGAAATATATCAACAAGAACAGGGATTTACAACTATAGAGTTGTAGAGATCATCGAGAATAAAGGTGCAGGTTCATCAAATGAACTTGAAATGTATACCCCTCTAACAGCGATTACTGGTGATTCAGGTTTTGGATGATGGCATTATGCTCTTGATATCGATGTGGAAATAGATGAACAAATCAATGATATAGCATATACTTAAGCTGCCTCTAATTCCTTAGAGACAGCTTACTATTTATAAGAACATTACTATAAGTTATAATTATTCGTATTTACTTATCATATCTTCTAATATATCCAGAAACTTGTTATTATCCGATTTTACAGCAACATGTATGTTGGGTTTGTTTTCAGTAACTCTAAATACATCAGTCACTGTTTTTCCTCTTGTTATATCACTCTTCAATTCAACATCAACATAATAATCTTCAGTCTCAACAACACTACTGTCAATTAAGGTTGCGGCAGCTAATGGATCGTGCATTACACCGCCTTTGTCATTATATGGGTTCTCTTTATCAATAGTATAATCTATCAACTTAGCTACTACTTTAGCTACTTTGCTGTTATACTTATGGAGTCTCTTATTCTGTTCTTTCGTAACAATAGTCTCATGGGTTACATCCAATCCGATCATAGTCATGTCTATACCAGAATCGAATACTATTCTAGCAGCTTCTGGGTCAGCATAGATGTTGAATTCAGCAGCTGGTGTCACATTGCCAAGGTTAATTGCACCACCCATGAATACAATACTATCTATCATTTCCTTCAACTTAGGATATTTCAGTAAAGCTACAGCAATATTGGTTAATGGTCCAAGAGTCAATAATCTGAGCTTTCCATGAGCTTTTATAGCTTCTTCATAAATAGTATCTATAGCGTCTTTCTCATAATAAGGCATACTAGGTTCTTCTAATGTTATATTTCCTAATCCAGAAATTCCATGAACATATTCTGCAGTCACTAATTTTCTTACTATGGGATGTTTTACTCCTACAGCTACTTTAACATCTTTTCCTGATAGTTCAACTATCTTTCTTGCATTGTTGGAAGTCTTTTCTATACCCACATTTCCTCCCACACTAGTGATAGCTCTTACATCAAACTTCTCACAGGCTAAACACATCAATATGGCTGTTGTATCGTCACAACCTGGGTCAGTATCTATTATAATAGGTATTTTAGTCATTTTGTGCCTCCCTATATTAATTAAAATATTTTAAAGTATTATATAACATATCTATAAATTTCTCTCTATCCAAATCGAAAACAACATTGACATTCTTTTCTCTGCCAGTATTATCATAATAATCCACCACTGTTGCACCCACTGTCAACTCACCTGTCATATCTATTTCCACATTATGTTTCTTAGCAATGAAAATACTTGGATCCAAGACATAAGCTACTGCACATACATCATGTAATGGAGGTCCATCAAAACCGAAGTTAGGATTCATATGGAATATACTAAAATAATCCAATAATTCAGCTACTAACTTACTTGCTTTATTTCCTATGCTCCTAATACGTTCTGTGTCATCTTTAAAAACTTGAGCTTTGTGTGTAACATCAAGTCCACACATGGTTATTGGTAATCCACTACGAAATACTATATCAGCTGCTTCTGGATCAACAAGAATATTAAATTCCGCAGCAGGTGTCCAATTACCTCCAAAGCATGCTCCTCCCATAAGAACTATTTCTTCAATATGATCTTTAATTTCGGGATAAGATAAAAATAAATTCGCTATATTAGTTAGTGGTCCTGTTGGAATAAGAGTTACTTTTTCTTTTGAATTGGTTATAATTTCATTCATCGATTCTATAGCAGATTTCTCGCTTTTTAGAAAAGCCGGATCTGGCAACTTAGGTCCTTCCAATCCACTCTCACCATGAACTGCTGCTGCTGTAATCAACTCCCTAACTAGAGGTTTTGTTGCTCCTTGTGCGACTTCTTTTTCTATATCTAAATAACTCAGTACTCTTAGAGCATTATTAATAGTCTTATCTCCTGTTTGATTACCTGCAACAGTCGTTATACCTTTTACATCAATTTCATTACTTCCTAGTGCCAGTAATAAAGCAATGGCATCATCATGTCCAGGATCACAATCAATAATTACTGGTTTTGCCATAATCAGTCCTCCTACGTTTTTAAATACTCAAATAAATTATATACATTGTAAATAGTTCCATTCATAATAGCTAATTTATACAAAATAAAGCCTTATATTAATATCGGTTAAAATACATTATTTTATAACCAATATTAATACTAGCGGCTTTATTATAACTTAGCTTATTTATTTAAACATTATCTTTGCTTATCAACTTAACTTTTTGTCTCTTAAGCTTTTTAATCTGAGATTGTTTTCTTGATGCATATATTGCTAAACCGAACAACGTTGCAATGTATGGTATCATCTGTACTAATTGATACGGTACCCTAAGAGTTTGTAAATTGTTAGCTAAAGCATTTGCAAATCCAAAGAATAACGATGTCAGGAATGTACCAATAGGTGTAGCACCTCCCATTGCTTCAGCTGCTAAGGCTATGAAACCTCTACCATCTGTCATGTTTTTTGAGAAATATGATAAATACCCCATTGACATGAAAGCTCCACCAAATCCTGCAAAAACACCACTAAGTACGAGAGCAATATATTTTATCTTCCTTACACTAATACCTACTGAATCAGCTGCATTAGGATTCTCTCCAACAGCCCTGATTTTAAGTCCAAGAGGAGTTTTATATAATAAGTAAAAAATAAATATAACTGATAATATAGATATATATGTTAATACGTTATGCCCTGAAATTATAGGTCCTAATATAGGAATTTTATCTATTAATGGTATAGTAATGTTTGGCATAACCTTACTTGCTAAATCTGTAGAAATACCTTTGTTATTAACTACTAGGAATAAAACGAAAACTGTTCCTCCAGCAGCCATAAGGTTAAGGGCAATCCCAGATAATATTATATCCGTCTTAAGATTAAGTGAGAAATACGCTAGCAATAGACCTACCAATGCACCTATGACAACCGCTCCTAATAATCCTAACCATGCACTCTGAAATGCAGCGCTTACCAAAACACCTGTTAAAGCTGATATTAACATAATTCCTTCAAGAGCAATATTTATAACTCCCGCTCTATCTGAAATCAATGCCCCAAGAGCAGCAAATAGTATTGGAGTTGTTACTCTTAAAACAGAATACCAAAATTCAGTATTGAAAATGATGTTAAATAACTCTTCCATATTATTTTGCCCCCTTTACGCTTAACTTTTTAGCTTCTTTATATACTAGTTTGTGTTTATATTTGGACAAGAAACTTTCAGCAACTATAAATACTATAATCACACCTTGGATTATTGACACAACTTCGTTTTGAACATCTGAACCTCTGGCCATTAAATCCGCACCTATTCTAAGATAAGCTAAGAAAACAGCACCTATAGGAACATATAATGGATTGTTTCTTGCTAATATTGCAACTATAATACCATCCCAGCCGTAACCAGGCAATTCCTGCCATGTGAATCTTCTATATAAACCAAGTACTTCTATAGAACCTCCCATACCAGCTAAGAATCCACCTAAGACTTGAGAGAGGATAATCACTTTAGCTGTATTTATCCCTGAATATTCTGCAAATCTCTTGTTTTCTCCAGTTACTCTTATCTCATATCCCCATTTAGTTTTGTATAGGAAATAGTAACAAAGAATAACCATTACAGCAACAATTATCAGACCTGCATGAATCCTTGTACCAGGAAAAATTACCATAAGCTTAGCTGTTTTAGGTATTTTATAAGAAGCTATAGCACCTGAATTAGGGTCTCTAAAATAATAATTCAATAAATATAGTCCTAAAAATAGTGCAATATAGTTAAGCATCAATGAAGAAACTAATTCAGTAGCATTCCATTTGACCTTTAGAAATGCAGGTATACTAACTATTATTGCTCCTAATAAACCACCAAATATTATTGCTGCAAAAGGATGAGCTACGATTGGTAATGTCGCCTTTATTGAAATAATCATGGCACCTATACCACCAATAAAGAATCCCCCTTCTGCACCTAGATTAAATTGTTGTGCCCTAAACATTATACTTACTGCAAGACCTGTAAACATTAGAGGTATTGCAAGCTCAATTACATTTCCAAAGTGTCTAACACTATCTAATGGTCCAATAATGAACTCTTTTAAGGCTGTACCTGGTTCACTACTTGTAGAAAATATAATTATCAAAGCTATTACTAATGCAATTAATATCGCTAAACTAGTACGAACGACTTCAAATTTCAGATTTTTACGCATTAATAACCCTCCTAATCTCTTCTGGTGTTTGTTTTTTTACTCCTAACATATATAGACCTAATTCTTCCTCAGTTATTGTACTTGCATCTTCTATATATGCGACTATTTCTCCACCATACATTACAATCAAACTGTCACTTAGTTCTAATACCTCGTTCAAGTCAGCTGAAATAAGCAATACAGCAGTACCTTCATCCCTAAGTTCAACCAATCTCTTTCTAATGAATTCGGTTGCTCCTACGTCTATACCTCTTGTAGGCTGGTTAGCTATAAGAAGCTTTGGTCCTCCTGAAAATTCTCTTGCAACAACTACTTTTTGTATATTACCACCAGATAACATTCTAACTTTTTGATTAGCAGAATTACACTTCACCCTATATTCTTTTATCAATCTATTTGCTTTTTCTTTTATTGTCTTTGTTTTCAATAATATCTTACCGTTTAATTCTTTTGTATCGTATTTATCAGATATTACATTTTGTTCTATACTTACATCACCAGCCACACCATAAGTCATTCTATCCTCTGGTATATGTGATGTACCTAGTCTTCTGATTTGTTTTATTGTTTTTCCTATTACTTGATTTTTATTTATCTTAATACTTCCGGATGTTGGCTTTTCCAATCCTGTTATTGATTCTACCAATTCTCTTTGTCCATTTCCTTCTACACCAGCGACTCCTAGTATTTCACCTTTTCTAACGCTAAATGAAATTCCTTTTAGTGCTTGTTTTCCTAATTCGTTGACATATACTAACTTTTCTACATCAAGAACAGTTTCTTTTGGAGAAGCTTTTTCTTTTTCTACTTTAAGTATTACATCTCTTCCTACCATTAATCTTGATATATCTTCTTCTGTTACATCACTTGTATTATAGACACCCTTACTTTTACCGTTTCTCATAACTGTTATACGATCACATAACTCTATTACTTCGTTTAATTTATGAGAAATAAATATTATGGTATGTCCTTTTTCTTTCAGTAATTTCAACTGATTAAATAATTCTTTTGTCTCTTGAGGAGTAAGTACAGCTGTGGGTTCATCTAGTATCAAAATCTTAGCTCCTCTAAGTAGAGCCTTAAGTATTTCAACCTTTTGCTTAATTCCAACTGGTATGTCTTCAACTTTTGCCTTAGGGTCTACAATCAGATTATACTTTTCGGATAATTCTTCGGTTGTTTTTATTGCTTTGTCCATATCAATAAATAGACCTTTTTTTGGTTCTACTCCTAGTACCATATTTTCTGCAACAGTTAAAGAAGGAACTAACATAAAGTGTTGATGCACCATACCAATACCATACTGGATGGCAACCGTAGGTGATGTTATGTGTATCGTTTTACCTCTTAAGGTAATTTTACCTTCCTCTGGAGTATGAAGTCCAAATAATATTTTCATTAAAGTTGATTTTCCAGCACCATTCTCTCCACAAATAGCGTGAATTTCTCCTTCTCTAATAGAGAAGTCAACTCCATCGTTAGCTACAATACCACTTGGATAAACTTTAGTTATTTTCTCCATATTAAGTAGTTCGTTTTGCATATTATCACTCCATTAGCTTATTATTAAGAAGGTACATTTACCTTTTACAATAAATGCACCATCTAAATTTCTTATAAAACCATTATTTAACAGAATCTCTTAATTCAGCTATTTCATCTTGAGTCATGCTAAATGCAGATTTTACTTTTATTTCTCCATCAATAATTTTTTGTTCTATTTCAGCTAATTCTTCCATAATTTCTGCTGGAACATTTGGATTAGTATCAACTATGTCTATAGCTTTTTCTTTAAATCCAAGGCTTTCAGCTTCACCATATGGTAAAGTTCCTTCTATATGCATATCAATTGCACGAAGTAATGATTGGTCTACTCTTTTTAAAACTGATGTTAATATTCTATCAGATTTATTTTTGTCTTCTGCAAACAATGCAGATTGGTCAGAGTCTACACCAATAACATATTTATCTGCCTCTGCTGCTGCCTCAATTTGTCCAAGACCAGCTTGTCCTGCAACGTTGAATCCAATGTCTACTCCACCTTGTTTGTATTGAGTTAAACTCATTTCTTTTGCTGTAGCAACATCATCGAATCCACCGATATATGAACTTGCTACTTTTGTATCTTTATCAGCATATAGAGCTCCATCGATATAACCAACTAGGAAATCGTTGATAACGTTGTTTTCCATACCACCGATAAAACCGATTTTTTTGTCTTCATTAGTTTTTTCTATACCTGAAGTAGTTATTCTTGTAGCAAGCACACCTGCTAAGAATGAACCTTCATTTTGCTTATATTCTATTGAATATACATTAGGTAGATCAAATCCTTCATAATCAACAGCTGAATCAAAGATAATGTATCTCTTATCTGGATAATCAACTGCTACGTCTTGAAGAATCTCAGCCATCTGATATGTTCCGACAATGATTATATCATAATCTTTGTCAGATGCATCTAATAAGGCTGGTTCCCATTTAGTTTCATCATAAGTCATTTCTTCATGTTCAACTACTACCTTATCACCATACTTGTTTTCAATAAGTTCAAGTCCTGCCTTTGCTGAATCAAAGAATGATTTGTCACCAAGGTTACCATTGATTAATAATTTAATTTTAAGTACGTCATCTGTATCTGTGTCCGCTGTTTTGTCGTCGTTGTTTTCTTCTTTGTCAACAGATTCTCCAGTGTCTGGAGTTTTAGTATCATCTTGTTTTTTACCACATCCGGCAAAAACCATAGATACTGTCATTACTAGTGCTAATATTAGGATTAATGATTTTTTCATCATTTATTCCCCCTTTGTTTTTTTTGTTATAAATTGACATATTTCTACAATTTACAAGTTATTATTATACACTATGAACTTCTTATTTTCAACCTTATAAATAATCATTTGACATAATGATTACTTAGGCTTTTTAAGCGTTTCTACAACTTTCAACTGTCCACTTAGTTAACTCGTCAATACTAATATTCTCCATACCTCTTACGTATGTTACAATATTATTTTCAAATGGTTCAGTCCACTTGTCAGCGATTTTATCTTTACCAACAATAATC
This sequence comes from Vallitalea longa, assembly GCF_027923465.1. Classification (NCBI taxonomy): domain Bacteria; kingdom Bacillati; phylum Bacillota; class Clostridia; order Lachnospirales; family Vallitaleaceae; genus Vallitalea; species Vallitalea longa. The sequence goes on along the minus strand of NZ_BRLB01000009.1, from coordinate 91,959 downwards.
CCTATAGCTGTCATAATCTGAGCTGCATTACAATCTACGTCAACACCTTCCATAGCAATAATATGAAGGGTTTCGTCATAATCGCCATTTCCAAACCATAGTGCAACAACTTCTGCTGCCGCATTTGGATAAGCATGAATCCAATTATATCTTTCATATTTCTTTTCACATGGTCTCCATGCTTGTTCCCAGTTATCTGATTTCTCACATTGATCAAGAGCAAATTTAACAACTGAATAATACTCACTTTTGCTTGGAATCATATTGATTACTTCTTTTAATAATAATCTTACATCTGATTTTGTGAATGATAACGACACTAGCATAGCATTAAATATCTCGCCTATTATTCCATTATTATAGTGAGAAACTTGTCCATCAAGCCATGCAAGTCTTGCTGCCTCTTTCGGATTACCTGGTGCCACCATACCACATATAGCACCTCTCATCTGTGCTCCAATCCATTCACAATAAGGATTACAGAACGTACCACTTTCAGGTGGGTAAATTCCATAACGGATATTTCTAAGTGCTACCTCTTCTGCTGACCATCCAGCAGGTATTAGACCTATCCACTCATGAGCAATGTCTACTGAGTCTACATCACCTCCTTTTTCCATATGTGCTTTTAGAAAAGCCAATTCAAAAGTGATATCATCATTTAGTGTATTAGGTTTTCTAACATAATCTCTAATCTCACCAAAAGTTTTCCTTAAATTATCAGTTGTATAACCTTCAATAGCAGTACCTAAAGCACCACCTACTAGTTGTGATTTCCAACCGATTAGAATTTTTTCTTCATAATCTTTTGAATGTACATCATAAGGGTCTTTTATAAAAGTAACATCTTGTTCATATTCTTTCCAATTTTTGTATTCTTTATATTGCCAATATGAAGATTTTTCATCTTTTTTGCAATTATTCATCTGATGATATAACTTTGAAGTCAAAGTATGAAGTTTTATCATATCATCATTTCTTAATGCTTCTAAACCTTGTTGTACAATGTCTTCATAATCTTCTACAATACATCCTTTGTTTTCAAGAGCTTGTACACCTGCAATAATAACTCTTTCTGGTGCACCTGAACCAGGTACATTACTTCCCCATAGAAGTTTTATACTGGCATCTTCTGATTTTCCTATATCTTCCATCATATCCCATTGTTGTTCTTCTTCCTCTAACACCTTTGGTATTGCTGATTCTATTAAATTTTTTTCCATTTCCCACGCTTTCATTTTGTCTCTTCCTTTCTTGTGCATTTTATGACTTTCATCTACCATATCTCAAGTGTATTTACCATATCTCTATACTGCTTTTTATTAATATATATTTTTCCCTTTTTTATGGTTACCAAACCTTGTTCTTTTAATTTTGATATATTCCTTCCGACAGTCTTTACGCTTATACCTAATATATCTGCAATTTCTTGTCTCTTTTTATTAATATATACCATATCATTATTATTTATTTCATTTTTAACATATTCGATCATAAATCTCTTAATCATATGAACTGCTGGGTAATAATGAGAATATCCTTGATAAAACGATGTATGACATGACCTTGTTGCCAATCTTTTAGCCAAAATTAGAGTAATATAATTGTCGCATTCAATCCACTTCATAAAGTCATTTTTAGATATTCTTAAAACTACACAATCAGTTTTTGCTTCATTAGTTACTATAGCTTTATCTTCATCGGCCAAAACTTCCATTTCGCCTATAAAATCAATGGCTTTATTAGTATCAATTATGTATATGCTTCCATTTGCAAATTCATTTATGACATTTAATTCGCCTTTGCATAATATATTCACAAATTTTATTTCTTCACCTTTTTTTAAAATGGTACTGCTACTTTTATATGTCTTTAATCTACATCTTTCTTTAATACTTACAGGCATACCGTCAAGCATCCTTTTCAACTTAGGTTGTTCTTCCATAAGCTCTTGTAGTAACATATTCAGTTCACTCCATACTAATAATTTAAATAACTTAAATCTTTTATTAATAACTACTTATATTTTTATTGTATTGTTTGTTTTTATAAGCAAAATTAATTCATCAAATAACATCAGCTAGAATATCTTAGTTATTATGTTTATTTTATTTAATATTATCTGTAATAATTAGTATTTAATTCACAATATCTTAGCATTATTATATTAAATTAATTTACTAAATAAAAGGTCATGTGTCCTTTTCTTATATTCCATATCATTTTAAAATAATACAATTATTATCATATCTTGACAAAAAATAAGTACGACTTAAAAAGCCGTGCTATTTTATTAATTAGTGATAATTAAATCTCTCTATATAGTTAATTACATATTTCACTTGCTTTAGCTAATTCAACATCATTTTCAGTTAATGTCTCAATAGCTTTATTAACTTCTGATACTTTCATGATTACTGATGCATCCCCATTCATAGCATAGGCATACATATATTCAATGCTAACACCATTACTTGCTAATACTTTTATTGCTTTATATAAAGTTCCAGATTCATTAGGTATTATTAAACATATCACATCAGTCAAACTAACAGAAAATCCTAGATTTTTTAATAATTCATAGGCTTTTTCAGGACGTCCGACAATTAATCTTAATATACCATATTCTGATGTATCAGCTACACTAAGTGCAGAAATATTAATTCCATTTTCAGAAAGTGCCTCTGTCACATCTGATAATCTTCCTGATTTATTCTCTAAAAAAACACTAAGTTGTTTAATTATCATACTAGATTCCTCCTATCAACAATACGTTTAGCTTTGCCTTCGCTTCTTTCAATAGTTTTTGGTTCGACTAATTTAACTTTCACATTTATTCCTAATGTACTTTGAATTTCATGTGTAATCTTTTTAGTAAGATTTTCAAGTTTTCTGATTTCATCAGAGAAGAATGCCTCGTGAACTTCTACCCATATTTCTAGTGTATCAAGATTATTCTTTCTATCGACAATAAGTAGGTAATGTGGTTTTGTCTCACTCATTTCAAGAAGAACACTTTCTATTTGAGATGGGAATACATTAACACCTCTGATAATAAGCATATCATCAGAACGACCTCTACATTTTTGCATCCTTACCATAGTTCTTCCACATTCACATTTGTCATAATTAAGTACTGTAAGATCTCTTGTCCTATATCTAAGTATAGGAAGAGCTTCCTTAGTGATTGTTGTAAAAACCAATTCTCCTTCTGAACCTTTATCAACATTTTTTAATGTTGTTGAATCGATAGTTTCAGGAATGAAATGATCTTCAGATATATGTAATCCGTTTTGGTAACTGCACTCACATGCCACTCCAGGTCCCATGACTTCACTCAAGCCATAGATATCCATTGCTTTAATATCCAGTTTTGATTCTATTTCTTTTCTCATGTTATCTGTCCATGGTTCTGCACCAAATATGCCAGTTTTCAACTTAAGTTTACTTCTGTCTATTCCCTGTTCTTCCATAGCTTCTGCTAAGTATAAAGCATATGAAGGTGTACATGCTATGACTGTACTTTCAAAATCTTTCATGAGATTTAATTGTTTCTTAGTATTTCCACCTGATATAGGTATGACGGTTGCTCCTACTTTCTCAGCTCCATAATGAATACCTAATCCACCTGTAAACAAACCATAGCCATATGCTATCTGTATTCTATCATTTTTACCTACTCCAGCACAATGTAATGAGCGTGCTACAACTTCTGACCATGAAGATAAATCTCTTCTAGTATAACCTACAACCGTTGGCTTTCCAGTTGTTCCAGATGACGCGTGCACTCTTACAATATCACTCATGGGTACTGCAAATAAATTAAATGGATAATTGTCTCTTAGATCTTGTTTTGTAGTAAATGGTAATTTAGATAGATCTTGGATTCCTTTTATATCTCCTGGTTCCAACCCTAGCTCCTGCATTTTTTTCCTGTAAAAAGGTACATTGTAATATACTCTTTCTACTGTTTCACAAAGTCTTTTGCTTTGTATTTCCCTAAGCTCGTCTCTATTCATGCATTCAATGTGTTCATTCCATATCATTTTTCAGTCCTCCTTGAAGTATAAATGATAAACATGTCAAATTATTATCGTTAGTACTTCCCATTTCTGGCTTCTATTTCATATGCTTAAAAAGTAGGCCTTTCCTATAAGATAATAAAAAATTACCACAACTATATTATATCATATGTTGTGGTAGGATTATAATTAAATTTTACTATAATTGTTAGTTAATCATAAAAATAATTTATTTATCAAATCATATAATAAGATATCTTTAATAATTAAAGGTTATAACCAGCTTCAAAAGCTTTAACATTAACATCTATTGTTTTATTAGGTACTGTTTGACTAATTGCTGTTTCCCATTTATCTTTATCTTCATCTAAGTTCTTAGCAAGCAAACCTAATAAGACTGTATTGACAACTCTAAAATTACCTATTTTTCTAGCTTCTTTTAATGCGTCAGCAACAATTACTTTATTGTCTTCTTTTTTTAATTGCTCAATTATATCCTCTGGATACTCTGCAGCTCCTATAATAACAGGCATAGGATCTATTTCTTGAGTATTTACTATAATGAGACCATCTTTTTTCAAATAATGACGCCATCTTAATGCTTCTAATTTTTCAAAAGCAAGTATAATATCTGCTTTTCCTATTTCTACTAGAGGTGAATATACTTTGTCTCCATATCGAATATGTGTTACCACACTTCCACCTCTTTGTGACATTCCATGTACTTCTGATAATTTAACATCATATCCTGAATGTATAGCCAAATTACCAAGTATTCTACTGGTTAAAAGTGTTCCTTGTCCTCCAACGCCAACAACTAATATATTCTTTGTTTCCATTATTATTCACCATCCTTTACTATAGCACCGAATTTACATATATTCGAACATAATCCGCAGCCACTACATAATGTATCGTTAATAATCATCTTTCCATCTTTATTTTGGATTGCTGGACATCCAAGTTTCATACACATCTTACAATTCTTACATGCATCAACATTAATTCTATATGGTACTCTTTTTCTTTTCTTATCTAGCAATTCACAAGGAGCACTTGCTATAATTACAGAAGGCTCTTCTTTCATTGTTTCCTCTTTTACAGCAGTTTCAACTTCTTCAGGATTGAAAGGATTAACTACTCTTACACTGTTGATACCTATACTATGTGATAATTCCACAAGGTTAAGTACATGTGTATCTTCACCCTTTAGAGTTTTACCTGTAGCTGGATTGTCTTGATGTCCTGTCATTCCAGTTGTTGAGTTGTCAAGAATAATAACGGTTGATATACCTTTGTTATATACTATATCAACTAATCCAGTGATTCCTGAATGTACAAAAGTCGAATCACCAATGATACCGACCCAATCTTTTATGAATTCTTTACCTCTGGCTTTTTCCATTCCATGAAGCATACCTACACTGGCACCCATACAGACACAAGTATCTATTCCTTCAAGTGGTGGAAGTGCTCCAAGTGTATAACATCCAATATCACCTGTAGCATGCTTTTTAAGTTTATTAAGCACATAATAAACTCCTCTATGAGGACATCCTGGGCACATTACTGGAGGTCTTACTGGTAATTGTTTTGGAACAGCAAGATTTAATTTATGTTCATTTATTTTTTCTTCTACTAAATTAGCACTGTATTCTCCTTGAACAGTAAAAATCTCTTTTCCAATTACTTCTATACCCCATGATTTGATTTGTTCTTCAAAAATTGGTTCTAATTCTTCTACTATGTACAATGTATCAACTTTATTAGCGAAGTCTTCAATAACTTTTTTAGGTATTGGATGGACCATACCGAGTTTTAGAACTGACGCATTTGGTAATGCTTCTTTTACATATTGATAAGGTACTCCGCTAGTTATTACACCAATAGATGTATCGTTCATTTCTACTGTATTGCATGAAAACGTATTGCAATCTTCTTCAATCTGATTCATTCTTTTTTCAACTACTATATGTCTTGCTCTAGCCATACCTGGCATCATAACATTTTTTTTGAAATCCTTAACATATTCTTTAAGAGCAACATCTGTTCTATCATTAAGTTGTACAAGACTTTGTGAATGGGAAATACGTGTTGTTAGTCTTATCATAACAGGTGTATCGTATTTTTCACTTATATCAAAAGCTTCTTTTACGAATTCTTTTGCTTCAGAGCTATCGGAAGGCTCTAGCATTGGTATATGAGCAGATTTTGCATAAAATCGACTATCTTGTTCGTTTTGTGAACTATGCATACCTGGATCATCTGCTGCAAGTATTACTAATCCTCCATTAATTCCAGTGTAAGATACTGTAAATAATGGGTCTGCTGCTACATTAACTCCTACATGCTTCATAGCTACCATAGTTCTTGCTCCACTAATCGATGAGCCGATACCTACTTCAAGAGCGACCTTTTCATTAGGTGACCATTGAGCATACACTTCATCGTATTTCGCAACGAACTCGGTAATTTCTGTACTTGGTGTTCCTGGATATGCTACTGCTACAGTAACACCTGCCTCGTAAGCTCCTCTGGCAACTGCTTCATTACCAAGCATAAGTTTTTTATCTGCCATTATTAATATCAATCCTTTCGTTTCAATTTAAATTATATGGGACCAAATATGATTATTAAGTCCAATACATATTATCTATAAGCATAATGTGTTATTAAGCTTATATGTTAGAGAGTAAAAACATTCAATCAATATTATATATATATTCTATCAGTTGTTTTCAATTTAGTCTATAATCTAATTTCTATTATCGATAACTCTTTTTGCTTTACCTACGAATCTCTTTAATGTATGAGGTTCTACTAGATTTATTTTAGCATCTATTCCTAGAACTGTTTTTAGTTTATGCCTTATTTTAAGTTGTAATTTATCAAGATTGCCATATAAATCTAATAAACTTGTATCTTGTAATTCAACATTGATTGCAATTTTATCAAGATATCCATCTCTACTGACTACGATTTCATAGTGTGGTCCTATTTCTTCTATATTCAATAATACTTCTTCTATCTGAGAAGGGAACACATTAACTCCTCTAATGATAAGCATATCATCTGATCTACCTTCAATCTTAGCCATTCTAACCAAAGTTCTACCACAATCACATTTTTCATACATAAGCCTTGTTATATCTTTTGTTCTGTATCTAATGAGTGGAAGAGCTTCTTTTGATATAGTGGTAATTACTAATTCACCTTTTTCTCCGGGAGGTAAGACTCTTCCTGTTTTTGGATCAATTATTTCGGGTATGAAATGGTCCTCATTGATATGTAATCCTCTTAGAGCTTCACATTCTCCTGCAACACCTGGCCCTATCAACTCACTCATACCATAGTTTTCTGTTGCAAACATTCCCCAACCTTTTTGAATCTGTTCTCTCATAGCTTCAGTGGAACCTTCTCCCCCGAATAATCCTAATTTTACATCTAAATCATTAACTGGATCAATCCCCATCTTTCTTGCAACTTCCATAATATGTAATGCATATGAAGGTGTACTTACTAACAAAGTAGTACCGAAATCTTTCATAAGCATAACTTGTTTTTCTGTATTCCCACTAGACATAGGAACTACTGTTGCCCCTATTCTTTCCAAACCATAATGAAGTCCAAATGCTCCTGTAAATAATCCATATCCGAAAGCGATTTGTGCAACGTCTGTGGAATCAGCTCCTGCCATTGACACTATTCTAGCAATTAATTCAGTCCATGTATCAAGATCCTTTTTGGTATAGCCAACAACAGTAGGTTTTCCAGTAGTACCAGATGATGCATGAACTCTTACAACATCTTTTTTGGGAACTGTAAATAGACCGAAAGGATAATTCTTTCTAAGATCATCTTTCACAGTGAATGGTAAACTAGACAGATCATCAAGTGATTTTATATCTTCTGGTTTCACATTCACTTTGTCCATCTTAGCCTTATAATATGGTACTTTTTTATAGATTCTTTTAACAGTTTCCTGTAATCTATCTAACTGAATCTTTTCTATTTGTTCTCGATCCAAAATTTCTTCTTTTGACCAAATCATTTCTCCCAATCCTTTCAACTCATTATTTTAATTCTTAGCAAATATATAATTAAGATGTCTCTCTTCATAACTTTCTGTTACTAAACTGACTATGCTCATTGTTACAATAGGAACAACTATCGCTAATGCTCCTACTGTTGGTATATTGGCACTTGTAAAACCATATTTACTGACTCCAGTTACAACAATCGTTAGAGCTGTAATCATACCTGCCCATACCCCTTGTTTGGTAGCTTTTTTCCAATACAGTCCTAATAAGTAAGGTGCTAACAGACACCCAGAAACTGCTCCCCAAGATAAAGAAGCCAAATTCAAGATAGGACTATCTGCTGTAGCTATTATATAAGAAAACGCTACAAACAATACACATAATACTTTCATAACCCACATTAGTGTTCTATTGCTAATATCAGGTTTAACCGTCTTCAGCAAATCTATTGTAATAGCAGAACTTGATGCTAATACCAAAGATGCCAAAGTGGACATAGAAGCTGATAAAACCAATACAAGAATTATGGCAGCAACTACCGTAGGTAGAGTTTCACTAATCACTAAAGGTATTATTCTATCATACACAGGCATTCCATTAGCAGTAGGGCAGTCTTGTATTATCAATCTGCTTATACTTCCTGTAAAATAAGCTCCAGTTGTTATTAACAGGGCAAATGCAGTAGACACCCATTTTGCTGTTTTTATTGATTTTTCACTTTTGATTGTATAGAATTTATGTACCATCTGAGGTAATCCCCAACTACCCAAACTCGTCAGAATAACCAAAGATAAAATAGGTACGACTCCCGGTGGTCCAATAGGAGATATCAATTCTTCATTAATAGCTTTTAAATTATTTACTGCACCTGATAAACCTCCAACAGAAGGAAATCTGATAACAAAAAATAACATTAGTATAACACCAACAATCATTATACAACCTTGTATAAAATCAACCATAGTCGCAGCTATTAACCCTCCTGCAAATAAATACAAAGCAGTCAATATCATCATTACGATTAATATAATATACGTAGGTATGCCAAAAATTTCTTCAAACAAGTAACCTAATCCTTTATATACAGATGCCGCATAAGGCATTAAGAATACAAATATTATAGTTGCTGATATAATTTTCAAAGCTTTGCTTTTGTATCTTACTCCGATAAATTCTGGCATAGTAGATACATTAAGCCTCTGAGTCATCTCTCTAGTTCTTTTACCTAGAACTTCCCAAGCCAGATATGTACCAACTACTGTGTTCCCAATTACTATCCAAAGCACAGACAACCCAAAATTCCACCCTAATTTTCCAGCGTAACCAATAAATAATACAGCTGAAAAATATGCTGTACCATATGAAAATGCCGACATCCACGGGGGAATTGATCTTCCACCAAGTAAATATCCAGAAACACCATCAACTTTTTTCCTGCTTACGGCACTTATAACCATAATCATTACTATGTACCCTATTAAGAAAAACCAATAGATATTCATTTATCTCTCTCCCTATTTTGATAGCATATATTCGCGCTTTAAACTTTAACGCTATTATGTAATATGACTTTAATGTGCTAAACTATATTTGCACAATAAAAGCGCTTTCAGCGCACTTTGTAATAATTATTAAAGTTAATTTCCTATATGCTTATTATATTTTACTAATTATTAATTATACACCATATTTTGTTATTGTCAATTAGTCTAGAGAATTAAAATTTATATCTTTTTTTACAGTAAAAATTCCCTAATACTAATATTAGGGAGCTGTTTTATATTAATTGACTTTTAACTATAAATCCAACCTTTTCCTCACTTCTAATTATTATAATATTCTTGCCTAAGCCTCTCGAATAATTTATTAATTTCTTTATGGTCTTTTTGTGTAAATGTATATAATAAACGTTTCCCACCATCAAAGGCAATAAATTGCCCTACAATGTTTATAGTAGTATCCCCTATTTTTATATATGTACCTGTTGGTTCAAGATACACTGTGCCAATGTGAGGTTTCATATTTTTAATCATCCTCAACACAATCTTTTTATCCTCTTCGCTATGAATAACAAAAATCTCAGTACCCTTTGAATTATCAAAATAGCTTTTGTCATCAGATTTATATTGCTTAATATCACTGATATAATATGCTTTATCAGCATTGAATATTATTTGTACTGAAGCAAGAGCAATTATTAATACAATGATACATACTATACCTACTTTGAATACAAAAGATTTATTCTTTTTATTCACTTTAATTACTCCTCTATCAAACATTTTTTATTATACATTTTAAGTATGATAACCAAGTAAAATATTAAGAATAACCTTACTGTTAATCTCATTTACGCCAATAACTTCTGAATTACCTTAATTATTATGATTTCTCCTTTGATTAACCTCTCCTCCTCTCATTCTGGATACCCGATCATCTCTACAATTATGGTTTATGAAATATACTATGGTTTCTTTGGAATTATTGACTAAGTATGATTAAGAACAAATCATAACTTATTATTTTATATATTTAATGATATATATATATTATTATATTATTATATAAATTTTGTCAACAGCATTTCTTGTATTTTATGAATATATGTATAATATTTTATTATTTCTAAATATATTAAAAATTGGTTATTTTTTATTTTTTGTTTATTTGCAAAGCTTTAATAATTTTTAACTCCTAGCATATTGCAAACCCTCAGAAGTGACATTTAATTAAATTAATAACTTTTTCCACAGTAAAAACTCCCTAATATTAATATTAGGGAGCTGTTTTATACTAATTAAATTATTCGTTTGTAGTAAATCCTAATTCTTTAATCATTTGCAAATCTTCTTCAATACTATTACCTGTAGTAGTTAAATAATTACCTACCATTACACCATTGAGACCTGATGTTAATGCTTCTTTTTGTTGCTCTCCCATAGCTATTCTCCCTCCTGCAAATCTAATATTTGCATCAGGTAAAATCAATCTATAAATTGCAATGGTTCTAAGTATTTCTGTAGGTTCGAGAATTTTTGAATCGCCAAATGGAGTTCCATGAACAGGCATTAAAACATTTATAGGTATGGATTTCACTCCAAGCTTTTTAAGCTCATAAGCCATGTTGATTCTATCAAACACAGTTTCCCCCATTCCTATTATTCCGCCTGAACATACTGTTAATCCTGCTTTGGTTGCATTCAATATTGTATTCGTTCTATCTTTATATGTATGAGTGGTACATATTTTTTGGTAGAACCGTTTACTTGTTTCAAGATTGTGATGATAAGTCTTAACTCCAGCTTTTTTAAGTTTTGCAGCTTGTTCATAAGTTATTATTCCATGAGATGCACATAAGTTCATTTCCGGGAACGTATCATTCAATTTTTTATAGATATCTATAAGCTTATCTAAATCTGTATCTGATATACCCTTTCCACTAGTTACTAATGAAAAACGATCAACCTTGTATTTAGCATTTTCCTTAGCTCTCCTAAATATCTCTTCTTCATTAATTAAGGAATATTCTTCTATTCCTGTTTCATAATGAGCTGACTGAGCACAATATCTGCAATCTTCACTGCATTTACCTGACTTGACATTCATGATTGTGCAAAGATCCATTTTTCTTCCCATAAAAAATTGTCTTACTTCATTTGCTATTTCATATAGCTCTTCTAGTTCTAAAGATCTGTAGACTTCTATAGCTTCTTTTTTCTTGAGTTTATACCCATTGATTATTTTATATTTAATATCTTCCACTTACACTCTTACCTTTCAGTTAAGAAATATACTCTCATTTATTACTAGCATATTTCTTATTTATCTTGTCGAATTATAGTATTTTTAGTTACTAACTCTAATTATATGTAATCGTCAAAGAATTGTCAATTAATATATTAGAATATTTTAATATGTAAACATAATGTAATCTGATAAATAATAAAAAATTATCTAATATTTAGAAAATATTGGATATGTTTTCCTATACTTTACATTTATATACTAATAATATGTACTAAATAAATACTACATTTTATTCAGAATGTGTTTGACAGAAACACATTATTTATTTATACTATACTTAAAGATAATAAACATATTATTTAATATTCCCTATATTTTATTTGAAAGGAGAATTATATTGGTTACTAAATTGGAAACTAAGAAAACCATGGATGCATTAGTAAAAAAGTATCCTAAAGAGGGTCTTTGGTTAGAACAAGTACCCGTTCCAGAAATAGGCAACAATGATGTAATGATAAAAATAGAAAAGACAGCTATTTGTGGTACAGATGTTCATATCTACAACTGGGATAAATGGTCTAGTGAAACTGTTCCCACTCCAATGGTTATTGGTCATGAATATGTTGGAAGAATAGTAGGATACGGTGATAATGTTAAAGGATTTCGAATTGGAGAATTAGTATCTGGTGAAGGTCATGTTGTATGTGGACATTGTCGTAATTGCTTAGCTGGAAGAAGACATTTATGTATTAATACAAGCGGTGTAGGTGTTAACCGATCTGGTGCTTTTGCAGAATATCTCGTAATACCATCTACTAATGTATGGTTATGCGATGAAAACATCAGTAAAGATATCATCAGTATTTTTGATCCTCTTGGCAACGCTGTACATACTGCATTATCATTTGACCTTGTAGGTGAAGATGTACTTATTACTGGTGCAGGACCAATCGGTATCATGGCAGTAGCAATAGCAAAAAAAGCAGGTGCCAGATATGTGGTAATTACAGATGTCAACCCATATAGACTTGAACTTGCTAAAAAAATGGGAGCTATTACAATTGATGTAAGCAAACATACGATTAGAGAAACTATGGAAAGAATAGGTATGAAGGAAGGATTTGATGTTGGACTAGAAATGTCTGGTAATGCACGTGCTTTTAATGATATGATAGATTGTATGGAACATGGTGGCAAAATTGCTATGCTTGGTATTCAATCAGGTGACACTCTAATCGACTGGAATAAAATAGTGTTCAATGGCATAACTATTAAGGGAATATATGGACGAGAAATGTTTGAAACTTGGTATAAGATGACTTCGATGATTCAATCTGGCCTCGATATAAGTGGTGTTATAACCCATAGATTCCATTACACCGATTTCGAGAAAGGTTTTGAAGCAATGAATTCAGGCAAATCGGGAAAGGTTGTACTAAGTTGGGAATAATAAAGTTTTTAAAATCAAGTTAAAATAATTTATTAAATAGGAAGGATGAGTTTCTTATGTTTAATTCAGCAAAGGAAATATACACAAAACAGCTTAATGATATTAAAGCAAGCGGTTTATGGAAAAATGAAAGAGTTGTGACTACACCACAGAGTGGCAAAATCGATACTTTATCCAAAAAACAAGTTCTCAATTTCTGTGCTAACAATTACCTTGGCTTAGCTTCTCATGAATTAGTTATCAAAGCTGCCAAAGAAAGTTACGAAAAATGGGGCTATGGTCTTTCATCAGTTAGATTTATTGTTGGAACCCAAAAAATTCATAAGGACTTAGAAAAAAAATTATCCGAATTCTTATATACTGAAGATACTATTTTATATTCATCCGCTTTTGATGCTAATGGTGGGTTATTTGAAACAATCCTTACTGCCGACGATGCTGTAATAAGTGATGAGCTTAACCATGCTAGTATCATAGATGGTATCAGATTGTGTAAAGCCAAAAGATACCGTTATCACAATAATGATATGAAAGACCTTGAAAAACAGTTAATTGAAGCCGATAAAAATGGTGCTAGAATTAAAATGATTGCAACAGACGGTGTTTTCTCTATGGATGGTATCATAGCCAATCTAAAAGGTATCTGTGATCTAGCTGAAAAATATAATGCTATGGTTATGGTAGATGATAGTCATGCAACAGGTTTTGTAGGCAAAAAAGGTCGTGGAACCCATGAATACAGAGATGTAATAGGTAGAGTCGATATAATAACAAGTACTCTAGGTAAAGCTCTCGGTGGCGCAAGTGGTGGTTTCACCAGTGGAAGAAAAGAAATAATTGATTTGTTACGTCAACGTTCAAGACCTTATCTATTCTCCAATACGTTATCTCCTGCTATAGCTGAAACATCACTTAAGATTCTTGAAATGTTATCAGATTCTACAGAGTTCAGAGATAGACTAGAAGAGAATACCAAATATTTTAGAGAAGGAATGAGAAAAGTCGGATTCGACATACCAGATGGAGAACATCCAATAGTTCCTATTATGTTAGGTGATGCAGTGATAGCTCAGAAAATGGCTGATAAAATGCTTGAAAAAGGTGTCTACGTTATAGGATTCTACTATCCAGTTGTACCAAAAGGTAAAGCTAGAATAAGAACCCAAATATCTGCTGTACATAGCAAAGACGATCTCGATTTAGCTATTAATGCTTTTTATGAAGCAAAAAAAGAATTGGGTATTTAATTGTCTACATTTTCAGATATAAACCAATTAAACTCTTCTATATTTCATATGCTTCTAAAATGCAACTTTCCTATTAAAGAGTACAAAGGGTCTGTCTCATCAAATAGATTAATAAATCTATGGTGAGGCACCCTTTTTTTAATGCATAAATTGAAAAAGGCAAGCCCAAAATAAATCATGAAAATATTCAACTAATTTTGCCAATAAATACAGAAATTTTAATTCTACTTACCTCTTATACCATTTTGCTTGTGTATTATATAATCTAGCATACTCACCATTTTTTTCTATTAATTCTTTGTGATTACCCGTTTCTATAATCTTACCATCTTTAAAAACTAATATTCTCTCTGCTAATGCAGCTAAACTTATTCTATGAGTTACAATAAAAACAGTTTTATCCTCTGCCATTTTCATATATTTTTTAAATATTTCTGTTTCAGCAAGTGGATCTAAGTTACTTGTAGGTTCATCAAGTACAAGAACATCTTTATCTTTAAAATATGCCTTAGCAATAGAAACTTTTTGCCATTCTCCTCCTGATAGCTCTCCCCCTCCTATATCCTTACCAAGAATTTTATTATACTCTTTTGTAAAACCAGAAAACTTAATAGCTTCTATTGCTTTTTCGTCATCTGATATTCTAGTAGCATCTCCCATTTTAACATTATCCAGTACAGAAAATGTATAATATTTTGCAGGTGTTTGAGATACTATTGAAGTTTCATTATAGTAGCTATTAATATTACATCCACTAAGTGGTTTACTATTTATATATATTTCGCCTTTTGATGGTGATAAGATTCCTGTAAGTAATTTTACAAACGTTGATTTCCCAGCACCGTTTTCTCCTACTAAAGCAATTGTTTCACCCTTATTTATTTTGATATTCACATCTCTTAACACGTATCTTTTAGTATTCGGATAACGATAAGATATATTATCAATATTTATTTCGTGTATTTCTTCTATAGTTTCACCAATGGCTTTTTCTGATTCTATATCTATTAATTCAAAAAACTGTGAGCAGTCAAGTTTTTTGGTTAAAATAGTACCGATGTTATTAAATAATGAAGTTGTATCTCCCAGCAATACATTTATTAAAGCCATTACACATCCAAACTCGCCTATTGAAATGTCGCCACGAGCAAGTAATGTTATTGTAAATATACTACCAAAGATACCTATTAAACTATTTAGTGTAATATTAAATAAATTAATGAGCTGGTTTTTAAGTTGAATTGACATTTCTTTTTTAGAATATAATTCAACTGCATCATGCCATTTATTGTATAGGAAATTTGTAATTCTAAGGGTCTTTACTTCTTTTACCGCGTTTTTTAATAATAAGTCTTGATAGTATTCTGCTTTTCTATAGTAGATTGTATTATCTCTATTAACTTTAAATATTCTTTCTGCAACTTTCATTTGCGTAAATATTAATGGTATTGGAACAAGTAATATAATAAAACACAACCAAGGACTAAAAACACAAAGTGTTATTGATATGATTACTATACTTATTATTTTGGCAATTACATTATAAAAAGGTAGTAATACACTCATTTGTAAATTGCTATTACCCCACCCCTTTGGTTTACCTACATAATTCAAGGTTCTATTAATTATATCATTAATAGCAGGAACTTCCATTAGTTCTATTGATAGATTAGATAATTTAGTATATATTTTTTTATTTAAATGGCATTGGAGCCAGTTAGATTGTACTACATCTAATCTTTCGGCTGTTTCACCTGTTACTTGAGTTGATCGTTTTAAAAAATCAGTTATGTATATAATTAAATAATATCCAAGTAACACTAAGACTATATTTATGATGCTACTTTTGTTGGTACCATAACTATCTATTAAATCTAAAAGTATTTTCCATAGATAAGCTGATAGTGGCGTTAAAAAACTCACAAGTATTAAAAATGACATAAATACATTACATGCAGCAAATGATGATGAAAACATATATTTAAATAATCTGAAGATATCCTTATAACTTCCTTTTAGTACTTTATTATTTAATTGTTCTTCTATTTTATTAGTTTTATCTAACATATATTCTCCTCCTTATACCAGCTGCGTTGAGAATTAAACATGTCATAATATATACCCATATGAGCCATTAACTCATCATGGCTACCTTCTTCTTCTATTTTACCATCTTTTAGCACAAATATCTTATCAGTTATTTTAGTAGATGCTAATCTATGAGTAATAAAGATGGAGGTTTTACTTTTTATAATATTAGAAAATTCTTCATATAACTTAGCTTCAGCCATTGGATCAAGTTGGGACGTAGGCTCATCAAGAAGTATACATGGTTTGTTACCCATAAAAGCTCGCGCTAGTGCTATACGCTGCCACTGACCTCCTGATAAATCAACCCCCTCAGTAAAATCACGATTCAATTGTGAATCATAATTATTAGGAAGTTTATCTAAAAATTGGGTTACCCCCGCACTTTCAGCAGCTTCACATATCATTTTATAATTATCAATATTATCAATACTTCCTACAGCAATGTTTTCTTTTAATGATAAAGAGTATTTATAAAAATCTTGGAATATAGGTGCAAATATATTACATCTAGCTTTTTCAGAATAATCTTCAAGTAGTCTATTATTAAGTAATATATGCCCACTAGTTGGTTCAAATAATCCTAGTAATAATTTTATTAGAGTTGTTTTACCTTCGCCGTTAGCACCAACTAAAGATATCTTTTTACCTTTTGGAATTTTAAATGATACACCATTTAATATGTACTTATCTGTTCCTGGATATTTAAAATATACATCCCTAAATTCTATCTCTATTTCTTTTGGTACTATATTTATACTACCACTTTTAGTGTTCTCGAATTCATAGAACTTATAGTAAAAATTAATATATCTCATCTGCCTTACACTTGATAAAATAGGTATTATTAAGCCTGAATAGAATCCTTTTAACCCAAGAATCTGCCCTGATAGTGCAATAAATAATCCTATACTTGTGTTAGGATTATTAGTAAGTAGCATATACAGTTGAATTAATAGGTTTATGACAATAGTAATATCAATAATCAGATTATATATAAGATTGTCTTTCCAATATTTTTTATACTCTTTTTCAAATTCTTTATTTCTTTTTATTATTCTTTGTTCGTAGATATCTATTAAATAATTAAAAGAGTTAAATATTCTCTGCTCTCTTATATAATTCCTGCTCTTTAAATATCCTGCAAGAATATCATTTATTCTATCTTTTTTCCAGTATTTTTCTATTACATTGTAAAAGTCATATCGTTTAATATATTGTAAAAACAGATATGGAAAGAATGGTAATAATAGCACTAGTGGTACCCACCATGCTTGTTTAGCTGTAAATACAATAAAACCTACTAAAGATATTGAACTTGTAAGAAAATACACAACATACATAGGAAATAGTAAGCGTACTGAATTATCAAAATCATTAAATGTCCTATCAATGATTTCCACTGTCTTTTCATCTTCAAAATACTCATATTTTATTTTGGATGCTTTTTCTAGTAATTCTCCTCTTACTTTTGTTCTAATAACTAGTTGAAATTTTTGACTGTAATATCCATAACTAAGATCAGATAAAAATTGTTTTAGTAGCGCTATTATAGCAAAAGCTATAAATAATGGTATAAGGCTTGTTATATCGAAATTCTTAAATTTCGCTGATAATAAGGCTCTATTTATAATTTCTTTATCAACATAAATTCCAACAGGTGCTAATAATCCTGCTATAATTGCCAATATAAACACTTTGTACAAAAGTAATTTGCAATACTTTCTTCCAAACCCATATAAAAGCTTATACGCTTTAAATATTTCTCTCACTTGAATTTTCCTCCTATATACTTGAATTTTAATAGAAAATCCATTATATATCTATTTATTTAATATTCTTTAGAAAAATACTGTATTATTAGGTCAACTAAACGCTTCATATGCTCTTCATTTCCTAGCTTATAAATATCCACATTAAATCTTTTTCTTAGCAATTGACATTTAGCTTCAAAATCATCAAAAGTCATTTCTTCTTTTCCACCGTACATACCCATCCAATCATTTTTTAATTTCATTGGAAAAACAATTAACGATATAACTTTACAATCTACACTCGATTCTATAAATTTTATTGTTCTCTCAATATAATCAAAATCATCATGGAAATTCACACATAATAGTACCACATCTGGTTGAGTTCCCATTATAAAATTGAACTGTGGAATATTATACAAAGCTAAGTTTCCAGTATCATAAGGTATAGTACCTGACTGTGACCCCACAATAATTAAATCTTTATCTTCTATACATAACTGGTTAATACAATTATTAAGATATCTTATTGTATCAAATTCCTTTATATAAACAGAACTATTATACCCCATAGGATAAACATAATCCATTCCGTACAGCAATGCAGAAGGTTCTGTCCCTATTTGTCCAATGTTATAACCATAATTCAACAAAATTTCTCTTAATTTTAACTGTAAAGTAAACTTACCTTGTCTAGAACTTGTACCAAAAACTCCTATTACAGGTTTTGATATTCTAAACAATTTTCCAAACCTATTCGGTATTACATTATCTTTACTTACTCTTGGTATAAATATATTTTTTCTAGTTTCTATTGATTTTAGTTCTTTTATATCATCAAAAATGTATAAATTCTTTTCTCTACTAATTGCTTCTCGTATAATACCCTTAGTCAATTTAGTTAAATCGGATAACTCTACTGTATGACCCATTATTAATGTATCAAAACTTTTCCAATCAATATCTTCTATATTTTTAATTTTATAATCTTTTACATTTCTATCTTTCATAATATGTTGGGTTGATGCATTTATTTTTGCTGAGTATTTAATATCATATATATCTATAATATTAAATTCCAGTAAATTTTCATAACGAATTAAACTGTGCATTTCCTTATTAAATGGGAAAAGTATAGCATTTTTAATTTCAAATACTTTTTTTTCATCTTTAATAAAGTTAAATTCATTACTATTTATAGCTATATCTTTAAATTTTTCCAATATATCTTTATATAACTTCACGCCTTCTCTCATAAATTTAGCTACTTGAACAGTAACATGTGCACATGCAAAACTATTACCACCTATCATTAAATACTTAGGGTTAACCCAAGCAACACGCTGAATACTACCCTTAGCACCTATATTAAGAATTTCGTCATCAAAATATTCAAAATCATTAACTCGTTTGCATATATTACTAGAAGTAACGCCTATAACATTATCAAAAACAGCTGGATAAGACATACATCCAGCATTATCAAACGCTGATATAATAATTGTACCCTTTTTCTTTAATTTTTCGCATATATCATAAAATTCATTGTATTTATCACAAATATTTAATCCTAAACTCAAATTAATTATATTTATATTTAAATTTTCATTAATAAACTCTAAAGCTTTTATAAGTGTATCTTCAGTGATATATTCATTTTCATCAAATATTTTAATAACAGTTATATCACTAAATTGATTTACCTTTTCTACTATTGAATATATTGCTGTACCATGTCCATTGTTATCCATACAATTCTCGTCAATTATTAAACCACCATTATTATTAAGTTTTAGATTAATAAAATTTGTAACATCCGAAGGTATTAATCCTTTTCTAAGCCCACTGTCAACTATAGCTATTTTAACTTTTTTATTTTCCATTATATTACCACCACTTTCATACCTTTTAAATAACTTACAATCTTATTAAGGTTAATCAGTTGCTAATTAAAGTAAATAAAACGGCTCTTTTTTAACAATATTTATACAATAATATTTGTATTGCATTTTAAAAAATATAATGTTAAATAAGATACCGTTTTAATTTTACAACCTTCTAAATTTCACACCTATTAACATCTGCAGTTATTGCCTTCTGAATAATACAGCGCCACTTTTTTATAACTTTTTGTAGCTTTTCGTGACTTTTTAAGTTCTTTTTTCATAGTGTATCCCTCCTTCTCAATGTTCTTATATCCCATTCGTTTAACATCTACAGTTATTGCCTTCTGAATGATATAATGCTACTTTTTTATAACTTTTTGTGGCTTTTTGTGGTTTTTTAAGTTCTTTTTTCATATTATTCACCTCCTTATTACTTTTTTATATATGTAAAAGAAGTTATACTCAATATATTTGTATAAATCCCTACATACGCATATTAATTTGCTATTTAATCAATAACTCAATGGAATTAGCAAATCCATTTAATGAAACAATATTTTTTACTTGAAGTAATTCATCAGGTATTTCAATTTTTAGTTTTTCTTCCAAATCAACAACGAAGCTAATAAACATTATTGAATCAGCTATATATTTTGTTAAATCGATATCTTCTTTTAGGTTAATATCTGTAGTATAAATTCCCATCTCATCTAATACTTTCATTATACTTAGTCTTATATCCATAAATTTATCCTCCATATCTACATAATTTATATTTTTAAGATTCTACAATGGTAAAATTACTTCTATTTATAATTTGTAAAACATATTTAGTGTAAATTCTTTCATCTGGACATGTATTCAATACTTTACTATTATTTAAATTGTTAATAATATTTTTTTTAGGACAACTTCTAGATTGACAGGCACCGACAAAATAACAATCACTACACTTTAATGATAAATTTTGATATATCCATTTTGCATGTTTTTCCTCATTTATATATAAGATTCCATTTTCAGATAGATATCCTATATTATTATCTTCTAATTGAAAGTCTTGTGTACATTTATAAATCTTTGCATCTGCACCTATAACATATGAATATAACATACCTGCTTTACATAATCCTTGTTCTGATAAGAAATTCAAATAAATATCCATATTAGTATGTAATTTATTATTAAGCGTTTTATAAATATATAAAATATCTTCTTCATTTATTAACTCATCATTTATTGACTTATCAAATTCATCATTCCATTTACCCATGACTTTGGGGAAATATCTAAAACGTTTATCTTTTCCAAACAGTTTATTATATTGCTCTATGATTTCATCTAATTCTGATAAAGATGATTTAGAAAAGTTTGTTCTAATTGCAATTGTAAAAAACTTATTTTTACTTTTTCTTATATGCATTAAATTATCAACGATTTTTTCATAGGTTCCTTCCCCATTTTTTAGTATTCTCAAATTATCGTGTGTTTTTTTTGACCCATCTATTGTTATTTGATAATTATAAATTTTTAATTTTAGTAATCTATTAAATATTACATAAGTTAAGTTATATCCATTCGTTGTTATTCCTGCGATGTATTCTCTTTTGGCAACTTTACATATTTCTATAAATTTATATGATAAATTTTCAACAACATCTAATGCCTCTAACGGTTCTCCACCAAACCAACTTACCTGTAAACCTGAATATTTGTGAATATTTCGTCTTACAAATTCAACTATTGATTCTTGTACAATATTTGACATATTTCCATTAGTATGTGATTCATAGCAATATTTGCATCTAAAATTACACTTTTCTGTAGGCAGTATAGTAAGTTGTAGGATCGGTAAAGTTTTATCTTTAATAATCTTACTACACAATTTAATATTTTCATTTTGTTCATAAGGGATAAAATAACCTTTTTGTACTAGTAAATCGAGATTTTTAATATCTTGTTGGGTTACCTCATTTTTATTCAACGCTCTTTCTATCTGATTTTTCTTATTATTGTTTTTGACGCAAATTAAAGACTCAGTTCCTGTATAAGAATTATATAACAGCATTGTGTTGTCATTATCACAATATGTTTTAAAATTAAATTTTGATGGTTTATATTTCATTGTTTTCATCCTTTCATAATTGCCAAAAAAAGTTAGGATTGGAAATATATTTTATTGTAACATCTCTTTTTTTTGTTTTGATTATATATTGATTCAAAGGTAAATAGTCTTTAGGTATTAATTGATACTCTATCTCACCCCTAACTTTAAAAACTGCATTCTTATAAGTTGAAAATCTAAATAAATTTTTAGCCATATACTTAATATATATTTTTTTTATTAATTCTATATTATCACTTTGTATTCTATGATTTGATTGAACATTTACTTGTTTATTATTAGAAATCAGTTGTCTAATTTCATGAATTGCTAAGTAATTACTATTTTTGTCTTGAAAATATAAATTATATGTGGGATCAAGTGCTATCCACTTTTTATTGTTATTACAAAATACCATTGTTAAACAGTGATTATCTTGGGGAAACATACCTATTGGTAAACATTTGATAGTTTTTGCCTTAAATCCTAAACAAAGCAAGGTTTCTGTTAACACTGTAGCATGACATAAACAATTAACTGTTTTATTGTTTTTTTTTGCAGCTAGTAAAATATCTGCTGCATGTAAGCTATTTATATTTTTTTCTATCATATTTTTATATAACAGTTTTTCATTAACCCATCTCATTATTAATAAAATAAGATTTATATCTTTTACATCATTTTTAATAAATTTATTAGGAATATATCTCTCTAACTGCTTTATATAATGTGATTCGTAATTATAATTAAATTTCTCATATTTATTAATTTCTTCATATGAGTAATTAGAATATTTTTTAATAAAGTATTTGTAATTATCGTAATATAGACAATATTCATCAAATGGAGTCTTCAAAAGTATCCTCACTTTCATTTTCTACATATTTTGATAACAAATTGTTAAGACTAGTTGATAATGATTCTGTAAGTATTATTCCTTTTCTAATGTTCTTTAATTTATTATGAGCATTTCCCATAATAAATTTGATATCTACTCTTTTCATCATTTCTAAATCATTTAAACCATCACCAAAAAATCCTATTTGGTATTTTTGATGATTAATATTCTTAATAATTTTTTCATAACCATGTTCTTTTTTGATATTTTTATGTACCGCTTTAAACCAATAATTACCATAATTCTCTATAACAATCTTGTTAGGTTTAAAATCCATACTTTTTATTAAATTTTCTGCTTTACTATAAGATAATAGTTTTTTGCTAGCTATATAAACAGAAATCGGTGGTTTTCCACTTATATTTTTATTGATGTATATTTTTTCTGATGCTTTATTTAAACTTATGGCAAACATTCTACTAACTTTTCTACTAGTAACATTGTAATAATTTTCATATTCTTCAACAAAATAAAATTCTTCATCGAAAGCTTTTCTAAAATTACGATATTCATTCAGTGGTAAAAATACACAATCCATATAATATTTCTTTTCGTAATCAAAAATCACTTTACCATCTGATAAAATACAAGGAAAATTAGGTTTAATATCTTCTATAATCTTATTTGCTTCAACAAAGGATCTACCCGTAGCTATACTAATAAGTACGCCTCTTTTTTTTAGTCTATTAATCTTATTTATACATATTTTATAGTCGCCATTATTATTTATTAAAGTTCCATCTATATCAAAATAAATTATTAATTGTTTATCATAGTTCATGCAGTTATCAATGTAACTATTAAAGGATACATTATTATTCATTTTATCAGCTCCTTTATTAGAAATATGATAATTGATTAATACGTGCCAATTCAATATATAATCTATTTAATTTATTATCTAATTTCATTTTATTATTTTTTAATTTTTCAAACGTTATATTTTCATTAAAATTATAATCATATTTATTTTCATTTATTATATTTATATTTTGAATAGCTTCACAGAATATATTAAAACAAAAATCTGATTGCAATATTAAATATTGTTTATACGTTTTATTTAAACTAACTATAAAATCTGTTATACCATATAAATTAATATATCTGTTGTACAAAATACTATAATGATCATAATTACCAAAATCTATATCCTTAAAAAAATTATGTAAGATATTGTATAATCTATTAACTTTACTATCAACAAATTTATATTCTATTGTACTATCGTAAAATTTCACTTCCGATGAACATAAATTATCTTTAACTAATCTTTTATGTATTGCTGTACCATGATGAACAGCAATTTTACTTAACAAAATTTTGGGGGTTAATTTTAGTTCAAATTTCCTTAAATAATTAACATTTTCTTTTATATTTTCTAATGTTGAGTAAGGATTGAAATTTATGAAACCATATTGTAAATCTATCATAAAACCATGTTTATTTTTTAATAATGATTTATTAATTAGCCTTACTGCATTAATGTTTTCTTTACATGTAGCAATTTTATTATATAATTTCAGATCATTATTATTGAAAGATTCAAATCCGATAAAAATGATGCTTAATCCGATTTCATTTAATTTCTCTAACCATATTATTGATTCTTCTGTTATTTGCTCTGCTCTCATATTCAAAAAAAATTGAATATTATATTCTTTATAACTCAAACTATTATATAACTCTTTTAATCTATAAATTGGACTGTATTTATCCTTAATACCACAAAAAGTTGAATCAGAAAACCCTACGTATTTGCAATCAAATTCATTAACCAAATAATCTATTTCTGTCACAATATTATCAATACTTCTGAATTTCTGTCTTAACATAATATTATTTTTATACAATACATTCATGTTACAAAATGAACAATTACCTAAACAACCTCTTGATCCTAGAATATGAAAGAATTTTTTATTATGTGGAAATTCATATCTATCTGGAAAAGGTAAATCATCCATTTTATAGTTAGAAATAAATGGTGTATTTACTTTTACTTCTTTACCATTTTTATATGCAATTCCACTACAATTTTCTAAAGATTCATTAGCAAATAATGTTTTACATAAATTATATGCTATAATATCTTCTTCACCGAAAATTACACTATCAATATTACTGTTATCTTCTAAAATTTTTTTTGGAAAAGAAGTAGCTAGTGTATGGCAACCACAAATAAACACACTTGCAATATCTTTTTTGTATGTATTGATGAAACTTTTTGCTAAGTTATAAGTTTTACTCTTTAAAAAAACAATTATGATGGATGGATTATTACATTTAATTTTTTCAATTGATTCATTTATATTATTTATATTTACATTATCAACAAAAATTTGAGTATCATCCATTTCTTTTAAACTTGAAACTGTATAACCGATTTTACACCAAGAAAGATAACTATTATCTCCTTCAAAATATATAATCTGTATATTATTTACCATGATTAACCCTCTCTTAATATTAAATATTTATTGTTAATGATATAATGTAATAGCAAATATGGATATTGGAAAATATTAAAAATGTTTTTTTCTTGTTCTATTTTAAGTTTAGTTTTCATCATTTAATCTATTAATTAATTGTTAAGCCCCCTTCTATGCGTTTGGTTTTAATGCAATTGTTCCAACTACCTAAAGCATCAAATAATTAAAACTATTTTGTTATACACATTTTTAATAAATCTTATTTTGTATAATTATGTAATTTTATATGTTTTCAAGGTATTATATCATATTTTTATAGTTACTTAACATGGACCAAACCGTTTTTTTTTGTATTATCTAGATATTCTTAATACAATAAGAATTGATTATATTACCATTAAAACTAGAATATAGCAAAAATACTGTTAAAAAGACAAGTCTATAAAGCAATTATATACTTAAGTTATAAAAATACAATTTCACTTTATAAAATCTCTATGAACATTTATTTACTTTTTTAATATTGCAATTTTGGATTAGATAAAATAAAAGAAGTGATTAAGTAGCTAAGAATAGAATTTCTCTATACTTATAAATATTAATGATAATAGATACTAAGTAAAATTATAGAAAAAAAGAGCATGTTCAATTATAAGAACAAAACTCTTTACATAATAACATTATCTATTTTTAGACTTGTAGTCAAGGTTTAATTTAGAAGCTTTTAATATAATAGAATATCATTCTAATTTACTCAAATTATCCTTTGTATCATATAATTTTGTAACAATTTTTTAATTCTAGACAAAATTAGTATATCTAATTCTTCTGCTTCACGGAATGAATAATTCATTCTATTTAACAAATCCTTATTAGGTTTTATAGAATATTTTGTCATCATAGAAAATATAATCTCTAATTTGTTCGCTAGTTCTTTAATCTTATCGATTAGAGAATTAGGAATTGCTGTAAGTCTCTCTTCATTAAGATAATTTATTTTAAAAATAAGCGCATATTTATTCTCTATTAAAGTTTTGAATCTAATTAAGATATTTGGTCTATCCTTTAGTATATTCTTGTCATAAGCAAGTACATTATATAAATCTTCATAAAAACTCTTATATATTGAAACCCCATATCTAATAGTATTATATCTTACTTGACCATCCCTAGGAGTACGAATTAGTGCTTCTCCCCCTTTTAGACAGTTATTTATAGAATCATAAAATAATTCTAATCTTGGTTTTCTATTAAAATTTT
Source organism: Vallitalea longa (assembly GCF_027923465.1). NCBI lineage: Bacteria > Bacillati > Bacillota > Clostridia > Lachnospirales > Vallitaleaceae > Vallitalea > Vallitalea longa. The sequence goes on along the minus strand of NZ_BRLB01000009.1, from coordinate 65,031 downwards.
CATTTAAATAAAATGCACTTGCAGGCATATTTATTCGATACAACCATATATTATTGTCAATATTTTTTTTAATGTCTTCTATTGCACTATAAAATGCACACTCTATATTATCAAAACTTAATCTTGACTGGTTCAACACTTTACCATTTAGATTTAAATCTATAATATTAAATTCCTTTAAATTAGTATCAAATCCATATATCATTATTTCGTGCATATAATGCTTTTTGTTGTATTCTTTTGATCCTTTAATATAAAATCTATCACAATATAATGTTATATATCTGTTTTTATCTATTAAATTAATCATTTTATTAACAATATTACTTTTATCAATTATATTTTCAAAAATAATGACTTCATCATAGTAACATATAAATTCTGTTGAACCAAATTGGTTATGAAGTATTTCGTATTTGCAATCACCGCTACTTACTAAATAATTATTAAATTTTTCTATGTACCATGGTAAGTATTTTTCATCTGACATTATAGCTGAAAGTCTAATAGAATTCCAACATTCAGAAGTGACACCATGAGTTACATTTATAGGTAATATTTTTTTCAATTTATTTTTTTCCTTTCATTTTTTTAGGACAAATTATAAATAAATACTAACATCATTTTTTATAATTTATACTTTTGTCAAAATATTACATAATATAAGTAATCGTAAAAATATTATCATATATTATTTGTTATATTATAATATATAACAACATGATTTACAATATGTCTTTGGTATTTGGCTGTCAACTCTGGAATTTGACACTTGTAACTACATAAAACCTCTACAAAACCTATTAATGGAATGTCAAAGATGAGATTATATCATGAATAAGTAATATTTTTTTTAAATAAAATTAAAGTTACTCTAAAAAGTCATTATGCATTAAAAAAAGCTCTTTAAAAATAATAGAACAAAATTATGAAAATCAGTTTCAATTATTTATAAAGAGCAATTTTATATTTAATTTTATTATTAAAATAATTATTAGAATCTTATCATATTTGTTATTTTTTAGATTGACAGTTATACTGTGCAGGACAATTACTACATCCACTGCACTTTTTCCCCGCTTTTTTGTCTTTGTACATTTTATAAATAGCCAATCCTACTAAAAGAATGATAATAAAGGCAGCAATAAAATTTCCCATCTAAGCTATCTCCTTTTGTTGTCGGCTTTGGTTAATGCCTTCTACTCCTTCATATTTGTTTCTCTTGATTAGTGTAATCAACAATATAACTACAGCTATTAAAATTATTATTGATGCCACGAAACCTTCTGCAGGTTTACCGTATACTATAAGTGAACCAATTTGATTGACTAATAGAGCTAAAGTATATCCTACTCCAAATTGTATTCCTATTGCTCCCCATAGCCATTTTTTAGACCCCATTTCAGCATTCATTGCACCAATGGCTGCAAAACAAGGTGGTGTGAATAAGTTAAAGAACATATAAGCTAATGCACTTACTGCTGTTAATCCACCAGCTGCAATAAGTACATTATCACTACCTGGTGTACTAAGCGCTGCCTCAGCATTATCACCAAATAATGCAAAACAAACTGCAAGTGTTGCAACTACATTCTCTTTGGCTATAAAGCCTGTTACTGCAGCTGCTGCAAATTGCCATATTCCGAATCCTAATGGAATAAATAAGAAGGCTGCCGGTTTAGCAATGGTTGCTAACATACTCGAACTTACTCCTTCGTCTCCTACTAATTTTAAACTAAAATCAAAAGATTGTAAAATAAATACTGCCGCATTACATACTAAGATAATTGTACCAGCTTTCACAATAAATCCTTTAGCACGGTCTAGCATTGAAAGTATAGCTCTTTTGATACTTGGTAAGCGGTATTCTGGTAATTCAATCATAAAATAATTAACTTCTGTTTCAGCTTTTGTTATTCTCTTAACTAATAATCCCACAAGAATAATTAATGTAATCGCTACAAAATATGTTATTGGAGCCATATATGATGCTTTTGGAAAGAAAACTGCTACAAACAATCCGATAATAGGGGCTTTCGCACCGCAAGGAATGAAAGGAGTCAACATCGCTGTCATTCTTTTCTGTCTTTCACTCTTAATTGTTCTTGTTGCCATAACTCCAGGTATTGCACAACCATATCCTACTACCATAGGTATAATCGACTTCCCTGAAAGTCCGATCTTTTTGAAGAATCTATCCATTACAACAGCAACACGTGCCATATAACCACAATCTTCTAATAATGAGAGTAAGAAAAATAGAACCATGATTAATGGTAAGAAACCTATTACGGCACCAACACCGCCAATAATACCATCAACAATTAATGCATTCAAGAAATCATTAGTACCTGCACTTTCCAGTGCACCTGAAACCGTATTCGACAGCATTTCTATTCCTGTTTCTAGATATCCAGCTAACAACGGTCCAAGCCAAGTCTGAGATATGTAAAATACTGCCCATAAAATCAATCCAAATATTGGAATACCTAACCATTTATGAGCGATAATACGATCTGCTTTATCAGCTATAGTCACATTGCTAGATTTCACTTTTCTAACTTCAACCTTTTTGGTTATCGCATTAACAAAATTAAATCTCATTTTATCGGATTTTTCTGCATCTGCTTTATTCTTTATTTCAAAATCATCTTCAACTATTTTTGGAGCCACTTGACCGCCTTTTCTTTTACCATACTCTATAGCGGAGGTAGCTAATTCTTTAAGTCCTGACTCTTTTAATGCTGAAGTTTCTATTACTTGACAATTCAATAGGTTTTTTAATCGTGGTACATCTATGATAAGACCACTTCTCTTAACCATATCATATTTATTAAGAGCTACAACAACAGGAATGCCTAATTCCAAAAGTTGTGTTGTGAAAAACAAACTTCTATTTAGATTAGAAGCATCAACAACATTAATAATAACGTCTGGATTCTCTTCTTTAACAAAATCACTTGTTATACTTTCTTCTGATGTAAATGGACTCATTGAATAAGCACCTGGTAAGTCTACAACCATAACTTCTTCTGACTTATTACTCTTAAGATTACTCTTCAATTTTGCAACTTTCTTTTCAACTGTAACACCAGCCCAGTTGCCGACATGCTCAATTTTTCCCGTTAACGCATTAAACATTGTCGTTTTCCCACTATTAGGATTCCCTGTTAATGCAATTTTCATATTATACCACCTTTTTCCCTTTTATTTTATAATATTGATTATCATTCTCATCAAATGATAACATTAGTCCGCTTAAATAGATAACAACCCCTAATATTCTGTATTTAATTATATTATGTTAAAATTAAGCAACTTGAATTATCTTAGCTAACTGTTCGTCAATACCATAACGACTATCTTTTATATTAATAATGTAATTTGTTGCAACTTTTGAAATAATAGTTACTTTTTCACCTTCATAACATCCTAAAGAAAAAAGGAATCTTACCATATCATCTTTCCCTGATATTGAATTTACTGTATATTCTTTATTTAACTTTGCTTTCGATAAAATCATAATATTCACTTCCCTTATTTATTAATGGATATTTCAATTCGTTTATACCATATTACAATGCTCTAACATAATAAGACATGGTATTCATTTATAAGTCTATAATATCAAAAATGATAATCATTGTCAATAATAAAAAGTAATTTATTGAAAAAGATTATCAAAATCAATTCAATAATTTTAAAGACTTTAATATAATTAATATACTAAAGTCCTTAATAATTAACTCAACTTTTTCACTTTTTATTTAATACAGGTAAATAAAAACTTAGAAGTTTGTTTTTGTAGAATAAAAAGATAGAAGAAGCTCCTATATTTTTATTTTTCATAAGCTCTATATAACATAGCAGCACCTATAATTCCAGCATCGTTACCTAATTTGGCTACTTGAACCTTGGTTTTGAATGCTTCTTCTCCACCATATATTTCATTGATTATTTCTTTTTTCAATGGTTTAATCAGATTATCTCCTTGAGCTGATACTCCACCACCTAGAACAATAATTTCTGGTTGGAATATATTGATAACATTAACGATTCCAACTGCTAGAAGTTTGACATAATTATCTATTACAGCACCTGCAACTTCATCTCCTGCTTGTGCAGCATCAAAAGGAATTTTAGCATTCATCTTATCTAAGTCCCCATCTACCATCTTATAAAGTAGAGAGTCAGTATTTTGGGCTGCTGCTTCTTTTGCATCTCTTATCAAAGCTGTAGCTGATGAATATTGTTCCCAACAACCTTTTCTGCCGCAACTACATGTTATTCCATTAAAATCAATAGATACATGTCCAAGTTCTGCTCCGCCATTAAAACTACCGTCTATAATTTTTTCATCAATTATGACGCCGCTACCTACACCTGTACCAAGTGTAATGGCTACAAGGTCCTTATAACCTACTCCAGCTCCACATTCATATTCTCCTAGAGCTGCAACATTAGCATCATTTCCAAGGTATACCGGTTTGTCGATATACTTTCTTATTTCATCTCTAATTGGTGTGTTCTTGAAATTCAAATTATTGGTATACACGATAATACCGTTTTCTGGGTCTGGTGTTCCAGGACTCCCTACACCTATGGAATGTATGTCTTCAAGATTTATTCCTTCTTCTTCAATTAGTTTTAAGGCTAACATTGCCATATCTTTTAGAATAGGTTGATATTCCCTTTCCCTAAGTGTTGGTGTAGAACCTTTTCTAATAATTGTACCATCTTCTGCAACTATCGCGGCTGCTATATTTGTTCCTCCTAAATCAATTCCAATGTTATACATGTAGTCCTCCTTAAATTATTATCTTTTTATATCTCTTTCTTCATTTCTGCGTTTTAAATTACCGCTTACCCTATTAACCAAATCACTTGCAGCATTATACCCCATTTGTTTCTGTCTATGGTTTATAGCTGCTGACTCTACAATGATAGCAATATTTCTTCCTGGACGTATAGGTATAGAGTGACATATTACTTTGTTTCCTAGAATCTCTATATATTCTTCTTTCAAGCCTAACCTATCGTATTCTTTTTCAGGATTCCATAGTTCCAATTTAATTACCAAATCTATGTTTTGAATTTTCTTCACTGATTCAACACCAAATAAGGTCTTCACATCAATTATACCAATACCTCTAAGCTCTATGAAGTGTCTGATTATATCTGGTGATGAGCCTAATAGTGTTTGTTCTGATACTTTCTTTATTTCTACAACATCATCTGCAACTAGACGGTGACCTCTTTTTATGAGTTCAAGGGCAGACTCGCTTTTTCCAATTCCACTTTCACCCATTATCAATACACCTTCGCCGTAAACATCTACCAATACACCATGTATTGATATTCTAGGTGCCAATTGTACACTTAACCATCTTATTATTTCAGCCATAAAAGCTGAAGTAGTCTTTTTGGTCTGTAGTATAGGTACATTATTGGCTATAGCCATTTCTAACATATCGTCAAAGGGTTCTAATTCTCTTGATAATATCAAGCAAGGTATCTTTCTTGAAAATAAGGTATTCAGTACTTCTTTTCTTGCTTCCTTATCCATTTTCTCTAAGTAAGTCACTTCTACTTTACCTATGATCTGAACACGTTCTGAATCAAAATAATCAAAAAATCCTGCTAACTGTAAAGCGGGTCTATTAATATCAGAATGATTAATTACGATGTTTTCAATATCTACTTCTGGAGTTAAATTTTTAAGTTTCATCTTATCAACTAATTTAGTCAATTTCACTGTGTACATAAGAATGCCTCCTAAGCTATCTTTTTAATATTTTAGCATATTATAAAATATTTATCATTATATTTTTTTATCAATGAATTAATTAAAGTTATAAATCAGTTTGGTTAATCTAATTATGGAAAAAATCATATATGGTCTGAGCGACTTTTCTATTTATACCTTCAACTTTTTCCAATTCATCAACAGTCGTTTCTTTTATCTTTTCAACCGAACCAAAGTACTTAATCAGATTCACCCTCCGCTTCGGACCAATACCTTCAATGTCATCCAATATAGATTGAATAGCATTTTTACTTCTTAATTTTCTATGATATTCTATAGCAAATCTATGCGCTTCATCTTGAATTCTTGTTATAAGTTTAAAACCTTCGCTGTCCTTGTCAATATTATACTCTATGTTATTATAAAAGATTCCTCTTGTCCTATGCTTATCATCTTTTACCATTCCACAAACAGGTATGGATAGACCCATTGCATCTAAAACCTTCAAAGCGATATTGACTTGACCTTTTCCTCCATCCATAAGTATTAGGTTAGGTAATCTCGTGAATTTTCCTAGACTCAGGTCTTGTTTTTTTATAAGCATCTCTTTTTGCTCTTCTAGGGCATGGGTAAATCTTCTTGTCAAGACTTCTTCCATGCTTTTATAATCATCAGGACCTTTTACTGATTTTATACGGAATTTTCTATAATCGCTTCTCTTTGGCTTACCGTCTTCAAAGACAACCATGGACCCGACTGATTCGAAACCATGTATATTAGATATATCATATGCCTCTAATCTCTTGACTTCATCATCAATACCAAGTATATCCACAATTTCTTTTACAGCACCTTTAGTTCTCATGTCTTCTTTTCGCATTTTTTCACCAAATTGCTCGAAGGTAAGTAAAGCATTGTTGGCTGCCAATTCCACCAGTTTATGTTTTTCACCTTTTTGTGGAACTTTTATATAGACTTTCTGTCCTTTTTTACTGGACAGCCAAGCATTGATTATATTAGCTTCGTCTATATCCTCTTGGAGGATGATTTCTTTCGGTATGAATGGAGTTCCTGAATAAAATTGCTTAACGAATTCTGTCATCACTTGACGTCTATGTAGTTCTTCCACTCCATCAAGGTGAAAATGTTCTCTACCTATTAATTTGCCGTTTCTAACAAAATATACTTGAACCAATGCTTCGTCATGAGCTTTTGCAAAAGCAATTACATCTTGATCTTCCATTGAAGCATTTATGATCTTTTGTTTACATGCAATACTATTAACACTTGCCATATGATCTCTATATTCCGCTGCTTTTTCGAAGTCTAATTCTTCAGCTGCTTTTTCCATTTTATCTTTTAATATGTTTATGACTTTATCGTATTTACCGTTGAGGAATTCCAATATTTCTGCTATCAATTTCCTATATTCCTGTTCGTTGATATAATCTTGACAAGGAGCATGACATTTATTGATATGGTAATTGAGACAAGGTCTGCTCTTCCCTATTTCTTTTGGTAGGTTTTTATTGCAAGTCCTTATCTTCCATATCTTGGTAATTACTTCAATAGTATCTTTTGCACCTTTTACATTGGTATAAGGTCCGAAATATTTAGCTTTATCTTTTTTAAGCTTTCGTGCATAAATGATTCTAGGATATTTCTCGTTGACAGTTACTTTTATATATGGATATGATTTATCATCCTTAAGTAACGTATTATATTTGGGTCTATGTTTTTTGATTAGATTACACTCTAGAATAAGGGCTTCCAGTTCAGAATCTGTCACTATATACTCAAATGACTTTATCATGGTAACCATTTTTTTAATTTTACTAGAATGATTGGTTGACTTACGAAAATATTGTCTGACCCTGTTTCTAAGTTTTATCGCTTTACCAACATATATAATATTCCCATATATATCCTTCATCAAGTAAACTCCCGGTTTCATGGGTAGTTTTTTCAATTCTTCTTCTATATCAAACATCCATAATCATTCCTTCTGTAATCTTCTATTAACACCTTCCACCTTCATATCTTATATTATACTAATTAATCTCCTGATATTGCAATTCATATAAATTGTGATATATGCCTTTTTTTGCCAATAATTCCTGGTGATTACCTATTTCTCTAACTCTTCCTTTATGAAGAACTATTATTTTGTCTGCATGTTGTATAGTGGATAATCTATGTGCAACTACAAGAGTTGTCCTTCCTTCCATTAATTTATACAATGCATCCTGTATGAGCAGTTCCGTTTCAGTATCAATATTGGCTGTTGCCTCATCCAATATCAGTATTGATGGGCTGAATGCAAGAGTTCTTGCAAATGACAACAACTGCCTTTGTCCTGATGAAAAAGTAGCCCCTCTCTCGTATACTTTCTCATTGTACTTATCTGGTAATTTCTGTATGAATTTATCTGCATTTACATATTTAGAAGCTTTTTTAATCTTTCCGTCAGTTATTTCATTATTTTTCAATCTAACATTACTATTTATATTCCCAGTAAACAGAAATACATCTTGAAGCATCTGTCCTATACTTGACCTTAAGCATTTTAGGTCTAAATCTTTTACGTTATACCCATCGATTAGTATTTCACCTTTTTGGATATCATAATATCTGCTTATGAGATTAAGTATTGACGTTTTTCCTGCTCCCGTAGCCCCTACAAATGCTACTGTTTCCCCAGGACTAACTCTAAATGATACATCTTTCAGTACCCATTCACCTTCATTATAGGCAAACCAAACATTCTTGAATTCTATGTTTCCATTAATTTTATCTAACTTAATAGAATCTTCTTTATTATCTATAATAGAGTCTTCGTCCAACAATGTAAAGATTTTTTCTGAAGAAGCCATAGCAGATTGTAGAATATTGAACTGCTCTGCCAACTGTTGTATAGGGTCAAAAAAGTTGGATATATACTGTATGAAGATAATAAGTTTTCCTATTGACATGGTACCTTTTATAACCATATTACCACCATAAGTCAAAACAATCGCCAATCCTATTACATATATCAAATACATAGAAGGTCTGTAAACACCAAAAACTATCAGTTGTTTCATATTAGCGTTCTTTAATTCTCCATTAGCTTTTTTGAATTCGTTCATTTTTCTTTTTTCTTGAGAGAATATCTGTACGATTCTCATGCCTGATATATGTTCTGATAAAAATGCATTGATTGCTGCCACTTTAGTCCTGACTTCACGATAAGCTTTTCTTGAAAAATGTCTGAATAACATAGTTGAAATTATTAATAAAGGTATAACTAGGAATATTGCTAAAGTCAACCTCCATTCAAGTATGAACATCATAACAGATATACCAGTAAGCATTAAAACACTCTTTACAGAGTTAACTATAACACTGGTATACATCTCATTCAGAGTTTCCGTATCGTTAGTTACTCTAGTCACTAATTTTCCTACCGGATTATTATTAAAAAATTGTATCGATAAATTTTGTATATGGGTAAATACATCATTCCTTATATTATAGATTATCTTTTGCCCTGTGTAATTAAGTAATATTGTCTGTAAATAGGTAATGACCAAACCTAATATTAATACAACAATAAATATAATCGTTATCTTTACTAATCCATTAATATGATCATTTCTAAGTAATCCAATTTCTCCATCATTCAGGGAAATTACCTCTTTTTTCACATTATTGTAACTGATATAATATTTACCATCCTTAGAGGATACTTTTTGGACATTACTCAATAAGCTTATTTCAGAAATATCAATATCACTAATTAGGAAATATGGTTTTTCATAAGCATCATCATAGATAATTCCAGCTTTTCTGGCTTCTGTATATTTATTTTTTTCGTCTGACACTAGATAAACATCTTTTACTTTAATAGCTCCTTCTGTATCTTCATCAACAATAGAATACATAGTATCATATTTAGTGATTATGTCATCAACAGCATTACCAACAAGTATAGGTTTTACTAGGTCAGCTCCCACTACACCTATTAATAAAATCAAAGATACAGTTATCCATGCCATATATGGTTTAGCATATGCTAAAAGTCTTTTCAGAAGCTGTTTGTCATATCCTTTTTTTATTTCAACTTCTTCATTATCATGCATATAAAAGCCTCCTATTCCTTATCAAGTTCTTTTTCGAGCTGTTGCTTCTGAACCATATTGTAATACAGACCTTTTTGCTCTAATAAACTTTCATGATTTCCGGATTCTATAATTTTACCTTCATCTATTACAATGATCTTATCTGAATTTTGTATAGTCGATATCCTGTGAGCTATAATTATTGTTGTTTTGTCTTTTCGCTCATCTTTTATATGTCTAAGTATCTGTTCTTCAGTATTAGTATCTACAGCTGATACTGAATCATCTAAAATCATTATTGCAGGATCTTTTATTAATGCCCTTGCTATGGATATACGCTGTTTTTGTCCTCCTGATAAAGTAACTCCTCTTTCACCAACAATAGTCTCATATTTATGGGAAAATTCAATAATGTTGTCATGCACATTAGCATTTCTTGCTGCACATTCTATATATTCATCACTTGTTTCTATTACACCAAAAGCGATATTTCTAGATATAGTATCTGAAAACAAGAAATTATCTTGAGGTACGTATCCTATAGAATGTCTGAGGACTTTTAGTGGAATATTCATTATGTCTTGATTATCTATAAAAATAGTTCCTCTTGGAGGATTATACATTCTTAATAGCATATTCACCAATGTAGTCTTACCACTTCCCGTTCTCCCAACTATTCCAAGGGTTTCACCTTTGTTGACAGTGATGGATATATTATCGAGATCCTTGATATCAGAACCGGGATAATTGAAAGTTAGATTTTTTATTGCGATATCACCTTTGATAGATTCAATTTCTTTGACTGTTCCTTCATCTAGTATTTCTGGTTTTTCATCTAGTATTTTTTGAAATCTTGATAATGAAGCTAATCCTTGAGACATTATGTTAATACACCAACCAAATGCAATCATTGGCCATACTAACATAAGAAGATATTGTGTAAATGCAACGAAATCACCAAGAGATATGTTACCAAGCATAGTCATATACCCTCCGTAACCAAGTACTATGGCTATACTTAATCCTGTTACTAACGTAGCAAGTGGATTCATGATTGCATGCAACTTAATAACACGCATATTTTTATTATAATTATCCTTATTAATCTTATTAAATGCTTTTATTTCCTTTGATTCTTGTACAAAAGCTTTTACTACTTGCACTCCTGAAATATTTTCTTGAACCATTTCTGACATATGGGCAAAAGCTTCCTGCTTATTTTTGAATCGTGATCTTATGGCTTTACCAAAAAAAAAGCCACCTATAGCTATAAGCGGTAAAGGTATTATAGCGACCAAAGTCAAATTAAGACTTATTTTAGTTATCATCTGATATATGACCAAAACCAATAATGTAATAGCATCCAAAGACATCAGAACACCTGGTCCTACCATCATTCTTATGGCATTGAGATCATTAGTGGCATGGGCCATCAGATCACCTGTTTTATGTTCATTGAAGAATCTTAATGATAATTTCTCTAGATGTCCGAAAAAATCATTTCTAAGACCATATTCTATTTTTCTAGATGTACCGAAGATAAAATATCTCCAAACGAATCTAAAACCTGATATGATAACACCTATCAATAATAGGTTAAGAACCTGATTCAGCAGATTACTGAATTCGTAATAACCACTTTGTAATCCATCAGTAATGTTACCGGTTATTACTGGTATCTGTAACTGAAAGATATCAACTACTAGTAATGCAAAAAAACCCATTAAAAAATGAAATTTATATTTTTTGAAATATTTTTTTAAAACAGATTGTGATTTATTCTTCCTTTTCTGCATGAATAATTCACTCCCTTATAATTATTAGATTCATTTTCTTTATGCAAATAATGATTTGTGTAGAACAAATATTATCATATTACCCTTTTTATACTAAAAGCATAAACATCTTCCTCTTCGGTTGAAGTATTGAATATATTATAATTAGCTTTTGAACTACATTTTACATTTATTATAATCGGTTTATCATTGTGTTCTTCTTTTTTAATTGAATAAGATGAGTACATTTGTGGATGTATACCTAGAAGTATATCTTTACAACTTTCTATCAATAACCCTTCACCATCGGTATCTGTAAAAGCTGACCATCTTACATCTGATTTATTACCACTTTCTACGCAATTATTCAAATTGTAATAATATAACCCTACTTTAGTTCCATCATTATATTCGGGATATGTATCATTAGGTCCTTTTCCCAACCATGAAAAATCATTAAACCTAGCAGGTATCTCTAATATCATTCCTACTTTAATGAACTTATTATTTGAACGAATCCTATTTATTATACTTACTTTGCCATCTGGTTCAATCACATAGTTAGTTATAATATTACCTTTTATTTGTGCACATTTTCTTATGACATCAATATGTATACTACCTTTTTTGGTATTATCAACTTTTATATCTTTGACTCTTGACATTTCCAACTTCTCATTATGGTTTTCTATGTATATCTTGACAGGAGATAAGATATATTGTTGTCTGTCAAATTCTACCGAACGTATATTTCCTTTTAATTTATCGATAACTATTTCAAAATTATCTCCAATAATTTCATATTTTAATTTTCTATCTCTTAACTTGGCAGAATTCAATTCTTTCGCTTTTCTTTTTTTATGAGCCTTATACGGTATTCTGAATTGAGCAAAAGCTACATTATATGCTTTTTTGCTCCACCATGATTCTTCTTTTGTCACCATATTTATATTAATATGATACCAAGCATTCTCAAGGATGTCTTTAATATTATACTCGATATATATATCTTTTCTTTTGCTGATGGGAATAGTTATATCAGTTAACTCTCCACTCTTTATCATAATTCCATCTTCTAGTATTTCCCAATTCAGAGTATAATTATCGAGTTCTAATATGTCTGAACAGTTTTTCACACTAAATATTCCTCTTATAATATCTTTTGGATATATATTTATTGATTCATACTGTTTTTTTATTTCATATGAAAACGGTGTTAGCTGTCTATTATTATAGACTATACCTCTATCAATGATTTCATCTGTTTCATTATCCCTAATTATCAAAAAGTCACATAAAAAATTACCTGCTATAGGATGGTCATTGCTTGATTCTCCTTTTTGATCATCTTGTTTAATAAAATCATATGTAAATATTACAGGATTATAATTCTTGAGACCTGAATTCCCTTCATAATAGATTGGTCTAGTATTATCCAATAACATGATCTTCTTATAGAATTTTATGGGTATATCAACTCTACTGTCTATAGTCCAGATAATTACACATGAATAGTTTATATATTTGTATATAGTATCTTTTATTTCTTCCTCATGACATATTATTTGCTCTTCATTATCAGGTATTGATATAGGTTTATTAATAACATAAATACCATATTCATCACACATATCATAAAAAATATGTGCATTAGCATAATCATATGTTATAACAGTATTGATATTATTTCTTTTCAATAAAATAATGTCTTCAAGATATTTGGACTGCAATGCCTCTAAATCATCATCTTCATAGTTATTGTAAATTACTCCATTCAAACATACTTGTTTACCATTTATATGTATCATATTGTTTTTTGCCTCAACAAATCTAAAACCATGTTTAAAACTTTTCTCACATAACTCCTCATCATTTTCATTTTTCACAATGATTTTGAAGCCATAGCATTTAGGCAAATCAGCTGTCCATGTCTGAATATCTGTAAGTTCAACTTCTAAAGTGACTTTTGTTATTTTTCCTGATAAGACACATCTTATATCAGTTATCAACTTTTCATCTTCATTATTAATCATCATTAATTCAATTTTAACTGGCTGTATTGTTAAACCTGTATAAGTTATAAAAACATCAGTATACATATATATTTGATCGTATTCTTCGCTGAGAACCTTGGAATTGACATAATATCTATCTATATTTATTTTTTTATCATTAGTATCATGCATATTATTTTTCACCCCTTTACATATATGTTGATAATCTATAACATATCTATTTCTCCTCAATAACCCTTTCTTATAAGGTAAGAAACAGCGACTACAAGTATAGCCACTGTCAATAAATTTGACTTTTGTTCAATAGTTCTTCGTATTCATCAACTTTATCAGCTAAGAAATCAGCAAGACCAACAAATTCACATCCTAGGCAATACTTATTCCCCTGTTTACTGCTTCTTATAATTTTGACTACGCAATAAAAATATCTTTCCTCATCAAATTCTATTTTAGCATTGAAATAATAGTTGACAGGGAAATTATCAGAACACATTATTCCAATACCGTTTTTTGAAATATCTATGACTTCAATAGTCTTATTATTTAGTTTTATTATGTCATTATTCTGTTTAAAAAGAGAATTAATTTCAAGTTCTAATTTTATGGGTAAACGCCTGTATCTTCTTCTTTCTTCCATATCATAGATCTCCCTTTTAAAATTATAATTAAATAATGAAACTTCATTAATGTTTTTTGTAGTCTTTTATCTTTATTTCTAGATACTAATCCCTAATTGTAACCTTTTCATTTTACTTATTTTTAAAGTCGTGTATCAATTTCTAATTATACCATAAAATGGTATTAAAATAAAACAGGCAATAAATTATTTTTTTTTATTTTATAAGATTTAATTGACAAACTTTAATAGATATATTAATATAAAAATTGTATGCAAATTAATAAATAAAACGTTTATAATATAAGGACCTCAATTTTAACACCTATAGTTTAATTCAATCATAATAAATTGGTATACCTATTACAATTTCAGATTTACATTGTTATACATGATTTTATTCTGAACATTTGGTTGTTTCTATAGCTTACGTGGCAAAATTGAGTAAGTAATATATCTTATTAACGCTCGTTCTATTCAAAATATAAAGGAGGAATCATCCCTATGAACGAAAATGTAAAATTATTAGATCACCCATTGCTCCAACATAAACTTACATTATTACGTGATAAGAATACTGGATCAAAAGATTTTAGAGAACTAGTTAAAGAAATTGCAATGTTAATGGGCTATGAAGTAACTCGTAACCTACCGTTAAAAGAAACAACTATAGAAACACCAATTTGCAAAACTACTTCTAATATGATTAGTGGTAAAACTCTTGCTATTGTTCCTATTTTAAGAGCTGGTCTTGGTATGGTAGATGGTATGTTAAGTTTATTACCTACTGCAAAAGTTGGACATATTGGTTTATATAGAAATGAAGAAACTCTACAACCTGTCGAATATTATTGTAAACTCCCAAAAGATATTGATAAAAGAACAGTAATAATAACAGAACCAATGCTTGCTACTGGTGGTTCAATTGTTGCTGCTGTCAGTCTTTTAAAATCATATGGTGTTAAACACATCAAAATCATGTGTCTAGTAACTTCAAGACCTGGAATTGAAGAAGTATATGCTCATCATCCAGATGTTCAAATCTTTACTTTAGCTATTGATGAAAAATTAAATGATATCGGATATATTACACCTGGATTAGGAGATGCTGGAGACAGGATCTTTGGAACTAAATAGATATTTATAAGAGCTGGTATTATCAGCTCTTTTTTTTGATAATTTATAAATTATCTTATAATTTGCTTTTGCCTTTCTACAAAGCCTCATGATTAGTTTACCTACATATAATATTAAATTAGAAAGTTACACTTCTTAATTAATGTATCTATATCATTTCTTACAAATCTATTATATTAATAAACTGTTAATTAAATATTAATTTCATTTATTGTTGATGTAGTAAAAAAGCAAATAAAAAACCTATAAAAATGTAAATATTTGGTAATTAAAGCAACCTCTTGCATTTTTTCTTTATTAAGGTTATAATATCACTGTAATATTTAGTTAACATTTCTGTAATAACTAATTTTTATAGAATATTTTTCCTTAATATTAACAAATAATAACATTAGCTCTAGGAGGTTTAATTATGAAAAAACGAGGTATCAAGAAATTAGCTCTAGGTATATTAGGAGGTTTGGTTTTATCACTTAACGTTAACGCTGCTACTATAGGTATTGTTAATGTGGAGAATCTTAACGTTAGAAGTGGTCCTAGTACCACCAGTTCTATCGTTGACTCTGTTCATTTTGGTGATAAATTAGAGATTCTTTCTAAAACTAATCAATGGTATAAAATTGACATTGATATGTTAAGCAATGCGTATGTACATAGTAGTTATATTAATATTGATGACATTGGTAAATCAAGAATTGTAGTAAATAATGGTGAATTAAGAAATTCCCCTAATCTATTAGGAAACAAAATAGCAGATATCACAAACGGAGAATTTATAAATGTAGTATACCAGACTGGAGAATGGTTCTATGTTGCTACATCAAAAGGTAAAGGCTATATGCACTCTAATAGTTTTACAGCACCTGATAATGATGTAAAACCATCTGAAAAAGAAGATAGTAAAGATGCTCCTGAAAGTGACGCTACTCCTGAAAGTGAAGATACACCTAAAAAAGAGAACAAAAAAGTTGTTACCGTTACTACGAATGTGTTGAATGTTAGGCAAGAAGCTTCTATTGCATCTAGTAAAATAGGTCAAGTGTATAGATATAATACTTTTGACATAATTAGTGAATTAGAAGAATGGGTATCAATCAAATTGTCAAACGGAAATATTGGTTATATATATAAAACTTATGTAGAAATTTCTGATCAAAAAACCATTGCGAATGTTTCACAATTAAGACAAGATGTTGTTAATTATGCCAAACAATTTTTAGGCAACCCTTATGTATGGGGCGGTAATAGCTTAACAAAAGGTGTTGACTGTTCTGGATTCACACAACAAGTAATGAAGAAGTTCGGCGTCAGCATAAACAGAACTGCAAGTACACAATTCAAAAATGGGACAAGAATATCCCAAAAGGATTTGTTACCTGGCGACCTTGTATTCTTCGGATACAATAATAGAATATCTCATGTAGGATTATACATAGGTAATGGTCAAGTTATTCATGCCAACAATCCTAGAACTGGTATTGTCATCAATAAGTTGACTAGTAACCAAATGCTACCTTATATAGGTGCCACTAGAGTAATTAATTAATAAAACCCTCGTTTTTTCATGAATTAACAATATATTTATTATGGTAATAATATAACAATACATAATAAGCTGAGATGACCATTCATATATGGTCACCTCAGCTATTTTTATTAGGACATTAGTCTTCTTTCAATTTTAGATAGAGGGTTATTCTTTTGTGCAAGACAACTAAAAGTTCTCAAGTATATATCTTTCTGCTGAATATACTGATGTAGCTCCATCGGCAGCAGCAGTAACTATTTGTCTTAAAGTCTTTTGTCTTATATCACCAGCTGCAAATACCCCTTTAACACTTGTTTCACAAGATTCATCAGTTATAACATACCCTTTTTCATCACAATCGACTTTTTGTTTTATAAGCTGTGAATTAGGTTCTGTACCTATTCCAATAAAGACACCATCAACATCTAGTTCAACTAACTTATCTGTCTTATTATTAAGAATAGATATTTTTTCTACTTGGTCATTTCCTATTACTTCTTTTAATTCTGAATTCCATAATATCTCAACTTTTTCTTCATCATGTTTCAATAAGCTGTCTTGTAATATTTTTACTGCTCTAAGTTCATCTCTTCTGTGAATCAGATATACTTTCTTACACATTCTAGCTAAGAAAATAGCATCTTCTACAGCTACATCTCCTCCACCTACAACTGCAACATTTCTGTTTCTGAAAAATGCGCCATCACATGTAGCACAATAAGATACTCCTCGTCCAGTAAGTTCTTTTTCACCCTTAACACCTAGTTTTCTCCACCTAGCACCTGTAGCCATAATTATTGCTTTTGTGCTGTACTCGCTACTAATCGTCTTAACTTTTTTGATTGTAGTATCTAATAATAGATCAGTCACTTCTTCTGATTTTATTTCTATTCCTAATTTTTCTGCATGTTCCCTCATTTTGGTACTCAGTTCAAAACCAGTTATATCAGGAATTCCTGGATAGTTATCAACTTCATAAGTATTTATCACTTGACCTCCAGGAACATCTTTTTCTAATACAACAGCTTTCAGCATAGCTCTTTGAGCGTATATGGCTGCAGCCATACCCGCTGGACCCGAACCTATAATTACTAAATCATAAATATCAGCCATCTCAGTCACTCCTTAATCGCATTTTTTAATTCAATCAATATATTAACTAATTGCATCGCTCTCCTCTAACATATTCTTAATAGCTGATGAACCATTGATCAAACTTTGTAGATCTCTATCATTTTGGACATATTCTGCCATTTTGGGATGTAATGTCAACACATTCAATATATCTTTTTCGGCACATTCAATTAAGTTTAATTTCATATAGCAACAAGCCCTATTATAATATAGGAATACTGCATCTTCATTATTTTTAATTCCTTCTGTGAATACTTTAACAGCATTATTATATTCTTCTTGATCCCTATATAATACACCTAAATTCAAAAAAGAGTATGGATAATTCTTGTTATACCTTATTGCCTGCTCATAATACTTTTTTGCTTGATCTATTTCATCCTTCTTAGTCATTAATACACCCATATTAAAAAGTACCATATAATGTCTATTATCAACTTTTAGAGCTTTTTCCATTAACATTAATGCTTCATCATTTTCATCTCTCTGTTCATAAATAGAACCAAGATTGATACATGCCCAAAAATCATATGGGTCAATTTCAAGAACGTGATTATAATTTTCTATTGCCTTTTTAGTATCTCCTAAATAATCATAAGCATATGCAAGAAAAAAATAAGCTTTATTGTAATAAGGATCGCACTCTATCGCTTTATTGTAATATGGTATTGCCTTTTCAAAATTATCTTTGTGATCATAAAGTATTGCAATTCCATAATATGCTCTTGCTTCACAATCGTTAATCTTAAGTATTTCCTTGTACACTCTAAGTGCATTCTCATAATCATCTAATTCATCGTAGATGATAGCCATATCCAATAATAATTCAATATCATTATTTTTACCATAATCATACGCTTTATTAAAATAATATAATGCTTTTAATAAATTATCTTCTTCATAACACTTTTTACCTAATATAATAAAATTGTCAATATGATATTTTTTCATAATTACTCTCTTTCATAACATCTTTATGTATAGTATTTTAGGAGTATACAACTAGTTTTTATCATTAGAATATATTGCCATGAATTGGTCAAAGTCCTTAAAATCTTTACCATAATCATACTGTTTACAATAACTGTTTCTACCAAGTATTTGTTCTATATCCTTCAAAGGTTCTTTTTCTATAGTTATAACAAAAATATTCATATTATCTACAGGATATACTTTTTTAAACCTTTTACTTAAGGATCCAATATTCGGCTTAGTGAATGTAAATTTTCTATCAATAACTATGTGTATAACTTTTAATTCCAAATAAAAATCTTCTGCTTCAATAATATCATATTTCAAATCCTCTAAAAATAAAACTTGATAATCAGGTTTATACTGTTCAACTACTTTATTGAGTGTTATAAATTGATACATAACAGGAGCAATATGATTCGCTATAGACTCCATAGTAATGATATTCTCTTCATCTCCTAAAATCTTATCCTTAATAGCTAGTATACCAATAACACCCAAAAGTTTCAACTCATTATCTTCAACAAATATTGGTACAAATAAACCACCGCTATATGTATTATTAAAACTACTGACAACTTTGGTTGAAAAAACATTTTCCACATCAGCCTCGCTGTTCAGAATTATTTTTTCTCCTAATTTCAATACAAGCAGATCTCTTGAAAAAGGTATATATTTGAGACTTTCACTTATATTTATAGATTCCATGATATTAATTACATCGATATCGTTATCATACAATCCTATGAACCCACTAGTAACACCAAAATAAATGTTAAGAGTACTTAATGTGAGCTCAATCAACTGCTCCATGTTGGATGCTGTATTTATATTTTTCATCAATTGGTTTAGTTTAACTATTCTAGTTAATTTATTATTAATAATTTTTTTCTGCATGTTTATTTTCTTGAAATTTTTAGCATTGTTTATAGCTATATAAATAGAAGAAGCTAGACTTTCAATGAGTTCAAATATACTTTTATCATACTTATAACCATTTACCTTTGGTCCTAATGTCACAAAACCAACTAAATCATTCTTTTTCAAAAGTGATACTACGTAACATATTTTCAAATCTTTTAGTAACTCTCTAGAATTTTCAAATATATCATAAAAATCGTCACTCTGAGTCTTATCACTCATATCCGTCAATACTCGTGATTTGCTTCTTGTTTTTTCATTTGGAAATAGATTAATAAACATAATGAGATCATGATTATATACATCTTTTAAACTCACTAATTTATAACTGTTACTTATTGGATCATACAAAAAGAAAGCAGTAAAACTACTTTGTGTAAGTTCTGCAAAAGCACTTATGGATAATTTATATAACGTATCCAAATCCAATTGACTCAATAACGCTTTTGAAGAATGATTCATTGCAAATAGATTAAATACTTTTTCATTCAATTGTCTACTAACGTTTTCCAAGTCTTTATAGTATTTGTAATTAGCCAAAGATGTTGAATACAGATTCATCAAAGCATTGGCGATAATTTCATCATCTTCACAAAAGCTATCGTTGATTTTATTGACAAAAATGAATCCGTATAATTCTAAATCCATAATTAATGGTATGCAAAATTGGAAAGGGAAATCATTAAACACAACTTTTTTAAAATGCTCTCTTAGATTATCTTCTTTCAATAGTCCGCTATAGTATTTAATTATTTCATCATAGGAACTGCTATAATCAATAGTATAATCTTTTTTAGTATAGCCACTAGACTGCATCAGTATATACTTATTTTGATCTTTAATAAATACGGCTATCTGATCTGGTAATAATAATTCATTAGTAAATTCATATATATATTTTTCTAAATGATTTAAATTAAACTTTTGTGAAAAAAATTCAATAGCATGTATAAGTCCTGTATATCTATATACTTTTTTACTAATATCTTCACTTTTTCTATGATGCTCAAGTATATTATACAGCATTTCTTCATAAGCCATATTTAAGTACCTTCTTCCTAAAATAAATATACGTTGATTCTATGCTTTTATAAGTTCATTAGCTAATACATAAAAAGTAGTTGGTGTTTTGATATATTTACTACTATGAGTACTACATGATTTTATGTTAATCGATACGTTAGGGTATAAACAATTAGTGATTTTTATTTCTCCTTCGCCTTTTGCATGTAAATAAGATACGTATTTTTTTTGTTTATTATACAATTTCTTTAGATTATTTCTGTAATATTCAAATTCTTCCGTCAGTTTTTCAAGCTCTATTCTTTGGGAATCATTTAAATTAGCTGCTGCATATATTGAAAGTTTTTGCTTCAATAATGCTATTTTCTCTTTCACTTTTTTAATGGTCAATATTATCGTATCATATTCTTTCTTAATTCTATTTCTTTCAAATCCGGTAACTGTTATTTTAGTATATGATTCAGTCCTATTACCTATTTCACCAGCTTGTACTTTGATACTTGCTTCAATGGTGCCACCTATGATTCTACTTTTATATGATTCAAGTTTAACTTCTTTAGCCTTGATATTACAATTGATAGCATATGAACCTATGTTGACGGTACCATCACATATGATCGTACATTCTGAAGCAAATTTCGTGTACAAGTCACCGTTGCATATTATTTTAGCTTTATTTTTGCCAGCGATTCCACCTCTTATATAGATACTACCATCCCTACTTTCGATTGTATCAACACTGCCGACTCCCATATCACCCATAACTTGAATATCATGATCTGCTTTAACAACAAAGTTATCTTCTATTGATTTCTTGATATCTACAAAACCATCAAAATCGATATTACCTGTCTTGAACGAAACACTCCCATCTATCTCTAAGCAATTACAAACACCTATTACATTGTTTTGATAAATTACTGCACCTGTTCTCTTTGCTGATAGAGTTGTCTTGTCTTTTTCTTTGTCATATTTTTCGACTACAGTTTTTCTGTCATATTCTAAGCTGACTTGTCTTCCTCGTTGAGCTGGTATAATTTCTCCCCATACTGTTTTTCCTGGTACACCCTCTTTGGCTTCTATCCTCTCACCAAGCCAAGCTCCTTTCTCAACTTTGTTAATAAGATTAAGTTCATAATGATTGACATTTTCGTTTTCTATCATTTTTGGTCTTACTTCATCAATTTTATATAATTTGACTTCAGCATCTTTACCTCTAGTAGGTAGTACTCCTTGAGCAATTTGGATTTTTTTTAAAGGTTGGATAACGTTAATTACATCGTGTACATCAATACCATAAACGATATTTGACTTTTGTATAGACTCCATAATTAATTTAGCTAACTCAGCTTTATCTATATTATCAAATTGCTGTTGAGTCATATTAAGTGTTACATAACCTTTTAATCTATCTTTGCTTACTGAAATCTCTATTAAAGGTTTTTTTGTCCCAATTTTGATTATTTTCCCTGATGCCAATGAAATTGCCGAAGTAAGAGCAGAAAAGCATGTGAGATTAATACGGGGATATTGCAACATGATACTATTAAAATCATTCAAATTATATCCCTTATAGAAAACTCTTACATAATATTGTTCTTTTTCCTCTATTAACTCTAGATATTCGTTAGAATATACCACATTACTGAACAATTTAGTCCCCCCCGTTATATTACTATTTCAACCATATTATATAACTTTTTTTACATTAAAAGCAATAATTATACAAAAAATTTTATAAAAAACTCCGAATGTTATATCGGCAATAAACATTTAATACTTAATATTTATTTTAAAATAGTTATTCCATATTTCTACTTAATTTTATAAATAATTTTTGAGTTGCGATAATATTTAGGTGATACTCCTCTATATTTTTTAAATATTTTCGAAAACATTAGTGGATCACTATAACCCACTGACCTTGATATCTGAGATATCGTAAGTTCTGAATATGACATTAACTCACAAGCTTTATCAATTCTATAATTAATCAAATATTGCTTAGGAGAAATACTTAACTGTTGTTGAAATAACTTATAAAGGTAACTTCTGTTAAGTGACAAATATCTAGCAATGTCATAGATTGTTATATTTCTTGAATAATTTGCTTTAATAAAAATAATAGCCTCTTCTACATAATTATTTATTATATCCTTTTCATTATCTAATTTAAGACTTTCCTCAATAATCTTACCCAATAATAAATATAGATAGCCAATTAGATTAAAATTTTTTACAATACTCAGTTGATTAGAATTATTCAATCGTTTAATATATTTTTTTATGTTATCATCCCTATACTGAAAAATCAAATTGCATACATTCAAATTGGCTTTTTGTAAATATTCTTTTGCTTGCTTACCGCTAAATGCAACCCACATATAACTCCAAGGCTCTTGTTCATCTGCTTTATAGTATGTTATAACATTTGGCCATATTAAAAAAGCATCTCCCTTACTAAGATGATAAATTTTGTCACCTACCTTGTATATGCCTTTACCCTTAGTGATAAAATGGATAAGATAGTGATCTCTCACAGCTGGTCCATAAGAATGATTAGAGATACATTCCTCTTCTCCACTATAGTAAAATATTAGATCCGTACTGTAAGCTTTATAATCATATTGCATATAACATTCGCCCCTTTTAATAGAACCAGTTAGATATTTCAGGATTTTCCAATAATATATTAAACAACATTATACCATGTTATCCAAACATTATACCATAGAATACTGTATTTAAACCATATATAGTAATGATATAAATAAAAATTATTATAGGAGGTCATTAAATGGCAAAAATAACTTTTCTAGGGGCAGGAAGTACTGTATTCGCTAAAAATGTTTTGGGAGATTGTATGCTATCGGAGGCTTTAAAAGATTCTCATATAGCCTTATATGATATTGATGAAAAAAGATTATCTGAATCAGAAATGATGTTGAAAACACTAAACAGCAACATTAATAACAATAGAGCAACTATAGTTTCATATAAAAACAGAAAAGAAGCTTTAAGAAATGCTAACTATGTAGTAAATGCTATACAAGTTGGAGGATACCAACCTTGTACTGTAACTGATTTCGAAATCCCCAAGAAATATGGTCTACGTCAAACAATTGGTGATACTCTTGGTATCGGAGGTATATTCAGAGGACTTAGAACAATACCTGTAATGTTGGAATTTGCCGAAGATATGGCTGAGGTTTGTCCAAATGCATGGCTTCTCAACTACACTAATCCCATGTCCATACTTACACTAGCCATGGCTAGAGCAACGAATATAAAAACTGTAGGATTATGCCATAGTGTACAGGTATGTGTCCCTCATCTGTTAAGAGACTTGGACATAAAAAAAGATAATCTACAATGGAAAATAGCAGGTATCAATCACATGGCATGGTTATTAGACGTTACTAGTAATGGAATTGATATTTATCCTGAAATAAAAGAAGCAGCTAAGAAACTAGGTACTCCACATAATAATATGGTTCGTTTAGAAATAATGAAACAATTTGGTTATTATGTGACTGAATCAAGCGAACATAATGCAGAATATATGCCTTATTTCATTAAGGACAGATATCCTGAGCTTATCGAAAAATATAACATTCCACTAGATGAATATCCAAGAAGATGTGTTGACCAAATCAATAAATGGGAAAAACAACGAGATACACTTACAAAAGATAAAACTATTACTCACACACGTACTAATGAATATGGTTCATACATAATGGAAGCA
The DNA here is from genome assembly GCF_027923465.1 of Vallitalea longa. Lineage (NCBI taxonomy): Bacteria > Bacillati > Bacillota > Clostridia > Lachnospirales > Vallitaleaceae > Vallitalea > Vallitalea longa. Next base: position 40,316 of record NZ_BRLB01000009.1, on the reverse strand, counting down.
ATGGAAACCAATGTACCTTATACCATAGGTGGTAACGTCCTTAATACCGGTCTTATACCTAATCTTCCATCGGATTGTGTTGTGGAAGTCCCATGTCTTGTGAATAGAAGTGGAGTAAATCCATGTTATGTTGGTGAATTACCTATTCAACTTGCTGCTCTTAATAGAACTAATATAAATGTACATCAGCTGACTGTAGAAGCAGCATTGACAAGGAAAAAAGATTACATATACTATGCTGCCATGCTTGATCCACATACCTCCAGTGAATTATCTATAGATAATATCAAAAACATGTGTGACGATATGATAAAAGCTCATAGTAATTGGCTACCAGAATTTAAATAGTTTAACCAAATCACATATCATATTACTATAATATCCATCAATATTAACAATCATATTATGAATATGTACAAATTAAACAAAAAAACTTCCAAAGTTACATGATTTTACACATTGAAATTATAGCAACACATATGATAATATTAATGATAATAACTTTATACAGACAACAAGTTATGCATAAATATGTCTTGTTGGTCCAAAAATACAACTATAGGGTTAATATTTAAAAAAATATACTAAGCGAGGGATACATAATGAACTTTTTTAATATTGATGGACCTTTTCAGAGAATCGGAAGTCTAGTTTTTGATATCATGGTTTTAGGTCTTTTGTGGACTGTTATTTCTTTATTGGGTTTTGGAGTAACTGTAGGTGCTGTAACAACTGCTTTATACACATGTTTGTATTTTAATATAATCAAAGATGAAGGTTATGTATATAAAACATTTTTCATCACTCTAAAAAACAAATTTCTGAAATCAACGTTCGTATGGCTAATTTTAGTTGTGTTATATGTATTGATGTTTTTCAACATTACTTCAATAACTCAAGGTATTATTGATATACCATGGTTACTACCTATATATTTTAGTTTAACAATAGAATTGTTATTTATTACATTATATATTTTTCCACTATTGTCAACTTCTGAACTAGGTATAAAAAAACTATTTAAGTATTCCTTTATACTTGCCAACAAACATTTACCATCTACTCTATTGGGAGCGGTAATATTCATATTGTCATTTGTGATTTTATATGTCATTAATAACGCACTTTTAATTATAGTGATGGTACCTATTGTAAGTTATTTATTAGCAAGATTAATTATGAAAAGAATATTAACTAAATACGATACTACTGTTTGGTAAAATTACTAACTGCCTTATAACATATACTTAATATTATATGTTATAAGGCAGTTTTTTGTTTTGCACATTCTTTTACTACTAAATCATTTATCCAACATTTCTTTAATTTTTACAGATAGTTCTTTTATATCAATTGGTTTGTTGATGAAACCTACTAATTTGTCCATTACGGATTCATCCATTTTTTCTTTCCCATAACCTGATAGAAAACCTACTTTTACATCATTATTGATATTATAAAATTTTGCTAACAATTCTTTTCCACTAACTTCAGGCATTACAACATCTAGTAAAACCAAATCAATGTGGTTTATATTTTTTTCATAGTATTTAAGAGCATCATATCCATTTCCGAAAGCGACTACATCGTATCCCAACATCTCAAGCATTTCCCCAAGTAATTCTCTTATAATTTCTTCATCATCTACAATTAAGATTTTACCTCTACCTTTTAATAATTTTCCATGTTCATCTTTAGGAAGATACTCCTTTTCATCCAATAATGGAAGTTTTATTGTGAAATCTGTTCCAACATTGACTACTGAATTCACACTAATGCAACCACCATGACTCTTTATTACTCCAAAAGACATAGTAAGTCCCATACCCGTCCCTTTACCAATATCTTTAGTTGTGAAAAAAGGTTCAAAGAGTCTTTTTTTCACTTCTTTACTCATACCTATTCCTGTATCTGATACAACTGTTACTATAGCAGGTTTATGATTCCCATTTTTATTTTTGTCACAATTGATATCTAACATATTATATGTTCTAAATATAAGTTGTCCCCCATTAATCAATGCATCTCTGGCATTGATACCAATATTCAATATAGTATTTTGTATTTGGCTTTCATCACCTAATATCATATGATTTTTTGCATTTAGGGAAGTTTCTATTTTAATTTTTTTGTCAACACTTCTTTCTAATATTTCTACTACACTATTGATGATACTATGTAAATCTATAGGTACTAATTTATATTCCGTTTCTCTTGAAAAATTAAGCAACCTGTTAATAAGAGATGCAGAATTATTAGAGCATTTTTCTATATAATTTATGTATTTACTGCATTCTTTGTTAGGATATTTAGTCTTTATTATGGATATCGCTCCTCCTATTGCCATTAGCTGATTATTGAAATCATGAGCTATTCCTCCAACTAATTGACCTATGGCTGATAATTTTTCTGTTTGCCTAACCATATTTTCTAGGTTTCTTTCGGTAGTCACATCTCTGATGATCAAGATTATCTGGTTTTCATCAAATTTATGCATTGTTACTTGAAGTATTTTACCTAATCTCCTTGAGTACTGTTCAATGGTATTCTGGCTTTTATTTTTTTCAAGCATTTTATTTATTAATTGTATCCAATACTTTTCATGTGTAATTATATCTGTCATGTTTTTCCCTTGTATCTCTTCGATTTGCAATATTTCACTTAAACAACTGTTAGTTTCTATGCATCTATAATCACATATATTGTCATTGTTTCCATAGGTAACTTCTAGCCTTGCATAGCCATTAACCATAGTTTCGAATAATTTACGATATCTTTTTTCACTATTATATAGTTCTATTTCTGATTGTTTACGTTCTTCTATACATTGATTAATACCTACCATTCTAATTGGTGAACCATCATCATCTCTCTCAATTACAGAACCTGTTCCCATATACCATATATATTGTCCTTTTGCATCTTTGATTCTCCATTCACATATGTATACCTTATCTATATCTTCTAAATGTTTCGTTAGTCTTTTATGTATATTCTTTACATCTTCCTTTTCAACAGTATCAAAAAACGTTTTACCTTTATCACTAAATTTATCAGCATCATATCCTAACGATTTAGCAAACGTTGGATCAACATATAGTTCATCTGTTTTTATATACCAATCCCAACCATATAGTTTTGCACTGCTCACTGCCATTTTTAGTCGCTCTTCTAGTTTATGTGAAGAATATATTTGTTCTGATATATCTTCTATTTGAACCAAAAATCCATCTGGTATCAATTTATTGGTACCAAGAATATTAATCTTCACTTCTAAGTATTTTTTCTTTCTTAGACTATTATCATTATTATTTTGTTTGTCAAGATTATATTCTACTCTAAAACTAACGTCTCTTCCTTCTCTTAGTTGTTCTAAACTTCTATCAGCTATATTGAATCTCTCAAACAGATTAGAACCTATAACTGTATTATGGTTTTCTATCTCAAACATATCAAGACAAATTGGATTGATAATCATTAATTCAGCTTTTGAATTATAGAGTTCAAGTCCTACAGATGATGCATTAAATATGTTTTTTATATTTCTATTGTCAAGTTTATACTCTATAATCATTTTATAGATATAAGCTATTATGAATAATGCCTCGGAGAAAACAAAGAATACTCGATTAATGATATATATTGTTAGATCATATTCATAGATTTCATATAATACTGGACATATTACATTAAATATTCCCCATAGTATAAGGAAACTTCCTATTAGATTATTATGATTTTTCTTGGTTCTTAATAATTGAAAACCGATGAATGTAAGTAAGACACCTATATAACAATTGAAGATATAGCAAAAAACTTGTTTACTCAACCCTGTAAATGGAATAAAAACAACCATACCAATGAATGTATATACCCAGACATTTCTTTTCTTTATTGGTATGAAAACCTCTGTACTGAGTATTAATAAAATATAACTGATATCTAGAAAAACAATTCCTATATAAGTACGGTCCTCTTTTAAAAACAGACCCAAAATCAAAAATAATATAAAAAATATAACTGCTCTAATATAATAGATTAAAGATTTATTTTCATTTCCTATTTTTAGATATATACAAATGAATACTAATAACCACACTAAACTTGTAACTATACTATAAATATTCACTACCTTCAATATATCCACAATAACCACCTCAATTACAAAAATTATTTAACAGTTATTAAATTATTTTCAATGCAAAATTTCATATTCAACTTTACCTTTCCTTTTTTATCAAAATCTACTGTAACAGACTTTTTATTTAATTTTATAACTTTACCGTTGCCAAATTTCTTATGTATTATAATACTATCTATTTGTATAGAATCTGTAAAATAACTATATATCTCATCTAAGAATCTTGACTGTTGTGCTAACTCATCGTATCTATTATCCACATAAGATATGTACAAATACTCTTTAGCTCTTGTCATGCCGACATAAAATAATCTTCTTTCTTCTTCGATTTCCCTTTCCCTGTTAGATTTTTCATGGGGAATTAAACCTTCTACAGCACCTGTAATCCATACAACATCAAATTCTAGTCCTTTAGAACTATGCATGGTCGTTAGTGTTACAGAATCTTTATATGAATTGTTATTACTATCACTTTCCTCCATTAATTTCCTATATTCTTCAATATGAATAAACCATTCCTCCATAGTTTGAAAATTTTTAGTACTCTCTCCTATCTCATTTAATATCTCAATCAAACCTTCAATACCTATCTTCCTGTATTCTGCATAATTACTTAAATATTTGTCATAGCCAATATTATTTCTAATATATTTTATTATATCGTAAGGTTTATGACCTTTCATTACCTGCATATCGTATTGCAATTCATCTAGTCTATTTTGCATCCATTCCTGTTCTTCATAAAATTTATATAATCCATCCCAAATATTATCTGAATACTTCTTAGATATTTCTATAGCTGCTTTACTTATATATCTTTTTGGTTTATTCATTATTCTTATTAACGCATCTTTGTTGGTTATATCTCCAACAAGTTTCATATAAGAAATGATATCTTTCGCTACCCAATGGTCATATATTATAGCTACTTTGTCCCTCACAACAAAGGGTATGTTCATATCCAAAAACATATCGATTATTGCTCTTGACTGAACATTGGTTCTATAGATAATGGCAATCTGTGATAATGGAATATTTCTATCTTTACTTAGCCTTAATATGTTATCAGCTACTATTTTTGCCTCATCTCCAATATCTTGCGCCTCTATAATGCTTATCTTGTTACCTTCTTTATTATTGGTTATCATATTTTTCATATATCGTCTTTTATTATTTGTTATGACACTTTTACTTACTTTCACTATACTTTTAGTTGATCTGTAATTTACGTTTAATATTATTTTTCTAGAGTTTTTAAAATCATTTGAAAAATTCAATAAAAATTCAGGTTTTGCCCCTCTAAAACTGTAAATGGATTGGTCATCATCCCCAACAATAAATAGGTTGTTATTAGGTTCAGCCAAAAGCTTAATTGTCTCGTACTGAACCCTATTTATATCTTGGAACTCATCAATAAGTATGTATTTTAATTTAGATCTCCATGTATTAAGTATCTTATTATTTTTATTCAACAGATTATAGCATTTTATTAACATGTCATCAAAATCAATCATTTGCTTTTCTCTCTTGTAAGCTTCATAAAGGCTATATATTTTATAGAAATCTTCATTGGAACAACATACTGAATTATAGTATTTAACATTTATCAACTCATTTTTTATTAAAGATATTTCTGTAGTGATTTGATTAATGAACTCATTTTCATCTTCATATTCAATCTCCAGTTGCCTGACAATCTCTCTAAATACATCTGTTTTCTTATTTTCCATGAGTATCTGACTTACATTCAACTGATAATAACTTTTCAGTATTCGAAAAAAAACTGAATGAAAAGTACCAAACACCACATTTTTATTATTACCGCTTATATAGAGATTTTCAAATCTATTTTGCATTGTAAGTGCTGCTGCTTTAGTAAAAGTTATTACTAAAATATTATTAGGACTTACTTTATATTTATCTATAAGATTTATTATTCTATGAGTAATTACCATGGTTTTACCTGAACCTGGTCCAGCTAAAACCATCATAGGCCCTTCATTATGAGAGACAGCTATTTTTTGATTATCATTCAGTTTATATCCCATAACTATCCTCCAATCTATATTTTCATATTTTGGCTATATCACATCACAATGTTAAAGAATCATTGCAATGAACAATATCAATATCCTCAACGATCTTATTATCAATCAATCCTTGGTTAGCCATATCTTTCAATATTTCCATACTTTGTCCATGTGAAAGTCCTTTTCTATAAGGTCTTTCTTCCATTAAAGCCTGATATATGTCTAAACATGTCATGAGTCTAGAATTAAAATCTAAATCTTCAGCTTTTAATCCAAAAGGATATCCACTACCGTCTAATTTTTCATGGTGATTGCAAGCCCATTCTGTTATATCTTCAAATCCAACTAAATTGGATAAACTTATTCTACTGTAGTATGTATGCTGCTTAACTAAATATACCTCTTTTTCATTTAATTTAGATTGTTTATCAATAATATCATTACTTACAGCTAATTTACCTAAATCATGTAGATTAGCTGCTATTTTCAATTTTAATATTTCTATTTCATCTTTATCATAATACTTACCCATTGTCTCAATTTTATCGGCCAATCCTTGAGAATGCCTTAATGTAAACGTCGATTTTTTATCAATTATCAAAGAAAATATTTTAGTTATTTTTTCTATTTGTTTCCATGATTTTTTCATCTTGATATTAGGTATATTCCTTCTTATCGCATCAGAAATAAACTCGTCTTTTAGGTCTAACCAAAAGCATGGTTTACTACTTACATTAAAATACGAATCAACTATCTCAGGTGAGAAGAGTTTACCCGAATGACCTCTTACATATTTATCAATATTTTCTATTTTATTATAATTGGTATCTTTCAAATTAAAAACATTATCTAAGTGGTCTCCAAAGAAAATCAGACTAGACATTAAAGGTATCTCATTTTTTTGTTTTTTGAAAAATCCTTTGCCATTATAAGTTTCATGATGATATTTAATTACATTAGTTACATCTGTTAAAAAAGGATACTCTTTTAAATTCTCTTCACTTATTATACAATGTTCCTTAAAATTCTCTAATACAAGTTTTCTTTTGCTACTATTCGTTTTTATAGCCTCTTTTAACATATATTCTGTTACTCCATTATCATGAAGGATACAACATGCTACCAGATCAAATCTTTCCTCGTCATTCATATTGAGTTGCTTAGCTAGAATATTAGCTATATATGCCACCCTTTTTGAGTGGTTGGATGTAACTCCCAATACATCCATCTCAATAAAGTCTAGTGTGTACGATAGTGAAAGTAAAAGTTTATTTAGATTAATTTCCATAATATTCCTCACATGTATATTTAGTAATTATACTATTTTTCTCTTTTGTATTTTTTATATTTTCAATTTATAATTTCGCTGCATTCATAAGCATAGGTACTATTTGTTTTTTTCTTGAAAAAACGTTAGGTAGGAAAATACTTACGTCATCTTTATTCATATTAAAAGCATTTTCTGCAATCCACCTTTCTTTTCCAACAGCAAGTGTTTCTGTTCCTCCAACAACAATATCTGTTATCAATAATACTGCTAAATCAATATTATCTAATTCACAAATTCTATTCATTTCACTAGATATATCCTTAAATATAGAATAAAAACCTGCAAAATCTCCTGTATTTATCTGTGATATCATTACTTTATACTTACCGAACATAAACTTCTTCATATCAGTTTTTATAATGTTTTCTGGAGTTTCTTCACTTAATGAAGAACCAGCAGTTATAAGTTTCATACCATATTTATTGGTATCTACGCCAACTATTTCACTTAATTTTTCTGCTACTCTTTTATCCTCACTTGTGCATGTTGGAGATTTAAAAAGTAACGTATCCGATATGATTGCACTTAACATTATCCCTGCCATCTGCTTACTGATAGGAATATTATTTTCTTCATACATCTTAGTCACTATTGTGCATGTACTCCCTAATGGTTCAGTTCTAAAGTATAATGGTGACATTGTCTGAACATTAGCGACTCTATGATGGTCTATAACTTCCATGATTTCTGTTTGTTCTATACCTTCTATAGATTGGTTTTTTTCATTATGATCCATTAAAATTGCTTTTTTTCTATTTATATCTATAAGATTACTTCTAGATATCATACCCTTTATATAACCTAATTCATCAACAACAGGGAATCGCATATGTTTAGAAGTCAACATATTGTTTTTAACATCATCAATAGTTTCATAAGTTACGAAATATTCAAGAGCCTCTTTTTTTACCATAGTTCTAATAGGTACACTGTAACTTATTAATTTAACTATTTCATAGACACTGTAATGTGTGGTAAGAATAACCCCTTGAAAGGAAGAATCTACTTTGATTTCATCTATGTTATCACAATTACATAGTATTATGCAGGAATTATTAATTACATTTTCATTTATTATATCCGTATTCATATCTGCAATAATAATATCGCTTTGTTCTAATGTAATATCACCTGTCAGATCTGTAGATAAGTAAACATTTCCCTTAATATTCTCATATGGATATTTACCGATTAGTATATTAGCATCTAACTCTTTCATTATATTGATAAATGGGGTGTTCAAATCTTTAAGAACCGATTTACTGGTCATCTCTAAAAATGGAGGTACAATGTCTGAGATGGATACTATACCTATTAATCTCTCGTTTTCATCCACTACTGGTATAGAACGTCCTGTTTTACTAATAATTTTTTCTAAGGTTTTTTTGACTGTGTCTGTCTCAGATGCAACAACCGTTTTAGGAAGATTCAAATCCGATACTTGTGGATTAAGCCCCTTTAATAATATAGGTTCTTCCACTTTGAAATAGTCAAGTGCAAATCTAGTTTCTTTATTGATTTTTCCTAATCTCGCTGGAATATAATTATTATATCCTAATTGTTTTTTTAGATTGTAATATGCTATTGTAGAACATATTGAATCCGTATCTGGATTTTTATGACCGAAAATATATATTTTATCCATTAACATCTCTTCTCTCTATTTTGGATTGTTTATAGTTATTATTATCTATATAAGATTTTCTATAAGCTTATCATTAGATTAATTCTACCAAAATAGTCCAATATGTGCAATTATAATAAATAATTCTATGTATATATTTTGATACATAATAGAAATATTCCTCTATTGCTGATTATATTTATTGGAAAACTTATATATATTTGGTATAATGTACTTAAATAATATATTTGGGGGTGAGATTATGGCAAAGTATACTGTAAAACATATTAATACAGTAGATATTGCAGAAGGAATGGTTTTAGCTGAGGATGTTATATATTCTAACGGATTACTATTATTTCCAAAAAACACAGTAATAACTGATAGACATATTCTAAAGCTCTCTTTATATAATATTAGGTCTGTATACATCAAAGATTTTATTGATGATCCTACTTATACAAAAGCTCCAATAAAACGGGAACTTACTCCACAGCAGATTAAAACCAGAAGAAATTTTATAAAATTCAATGAAGATTATAAAGTACAAGAAAATAAGGTTAAAGATAGTTTGAACGAAATTAGTGATGGTAGAAGTGTAAAAATTACTGATTTATTCTCCATCAGTTCCAATTTGGTTAGTGATCTTGGAACTCAGAGTGATTTATTCAATCATCTATGCCATCTAAAAACTTCTGATGATACTACATATACTCATTGTCTTAATGTATCCATGCTATGCAATATATTCGCACGATGGCTACATTTTACAAATTCACAAATAGAAGCTTTAACTGTAGCTGGATTACTACATGATATCGGCAAAATGAAAATAAATCCAAACATACTTAATAAACCTGGTAAATTAACAAAAGAAGAATTTGAAATTATTAAGAAGCATCCAAAAATTGGCTATGACATGATTAAAGATCGTGATTTTGATGAAGGAATCAAGCAGGCTATTCTGCTTCATCATGAAAAAATGGATGGCACAGGTTATCCTTTTGGACTAAGCTGGGATAAAATACACCCTTATGCAAAAATAGTTTCCATAGTAGATATATATGATGCTATGACATCAGAACGTACTTATCATCATCGCTATTCTCCATTCAAGGTTATTAAAATATTTGAAGAAGAGTGTTACGGTATTCTTGATACCGAATATATGTATATTTTTCTAGAACATATTGCTCATAATTATATAGGAAGCATTGCAAGGTTATCTACAGGTGAAGAATGTGAAATCAAATTCATCCACAAAAAAGCACCTTCTAGACCTATAGTTCAAGTGGATAACAATATGATTGACCTAGAACAAGAAAATGATATCCATATAGAGGAAATATTGTAAATAGCCTTTAAGCTAATGGTATATTCACGACTTGTATAATTAAAATATTACAGAACAAGAAATGTTTTCATTCCCTGTTCTGTATTTTATTATGAATAACTTATTCTTTTTCAATATTTATCTTTGATAGGGATACAATAATTGCTACTAATGACCAAAAATATACCACCATAAATGGCACTTCAAAAATATTTTCTACGATATTTTGAATTAATACACCACATAATCCTGAGAAAATCCCAAACATAATCACTCTATCTTTTTTGATTTTCACTCCGAATATATACCTCAATAACTTGTACATGGTCGATATAAGCAAAATAATAAATGATCCAAGTCCTATTATACCTGCTTCCGCCAAAGTTTTTAGATAGAAACTATCCATATAAAAAGGTGTCAAATTATGATTAGTAGCAACAGCTCCTCCAAATCTCCCAACTCCAACACCTATAAGTTTGGATTCCGACCATCTCTGTATACCCATATAATATCGATAAAGTCTGCCTCCATTTCTTGATTTCATAGTATATTCTGCAGTAAATAAATACCTTACTCTATTCCATAGGGAATCAATATTCATTATCAATATCGTTATTACTGTTACTATGGGAATAATCAATCTTCTATTCATGAACATGAAAAAGATCAATATAGCTATGAAAACTCCTAACCAAGCCCCTCTTGAAAATGTAAAGAGAATACTTAAACTCATTGCTAGAAAAGATAACGCTGCTATTATTTTTTTAATTATGTCATCAGCAGCAAAAATCATTGCAAAAGCTATGGGTATAAAAAGAACTAATAAACTTCCAAGTGCATTAGGGCTTCTTGTAATTGAATAAACCCTAGTTGTAATCGTTTCTCCACTATCTACCCAATCTCCTAACATTGGTACTTTAGTGATATATTGATATATCCCATGAACACCTATGAATCCAATACCTATTATGAAAGTCCAGATTGTCCTATAGATCACCTTCTTAGAATCTAATAACTGTACCATTATAAAGAACCATAACATATGTTGTACTACTGCTCTATATCCTTCTACTGCTATATTAAGTTCTGGTGATTTTAAAAATACAAGTATCAAATAGACCATAGCAAAAAATATTAATCCATTATCTATAGTAGAATTCCTATATTTTTTGTCAAAGAACACTCTTCTGCATATAAGCCACATAATTATTAATATAAATAAAACTTCGTCCCATATACTGGCTACAGATGGTAGTCTACTTCTTAATAAAGTATCCACAAATAAATATAAAGCTAAGACATACGCAAAATTGAATTCTTTTATTATTTTTCCTGTAACGCTTGAAGTAGTTATATTCATATGTATTTTTTTAATAGACTTAACAATTCCATTTTTCCTGCAATATTGCCTAATCTTGGAACATTGTGCATCTAAGAATCTACATATTCTATATAACGGTTTTAGCGTTCTACTCCTTCTGTCACTTATGTCATACTTCTTATATTTTTGTTTAGAAGGTTTCATCGTATAACTAAAAGAACATATATATATTATTTTTAATACCAAATTGTAAATGTAACTATCACATATTTTCTTTCTAATAATATCCATAAGTCTAACTCCATTATCTAATAATTAAGCTATGTAAGTAATGAACTTAATATCAAGATTCTATTCATTTAAATTAATATCTAGCACTATAGCTGATAGATAAGCTTTATCCGTAGTCAAGAATATATTAGTTCCTGCTACTAACTCTTGATTTCCCAATTTTATTTTATTACCATCAACTTTCACTTGTATTTCTATGTCCACTTTTGCTTTTTTCAAGAAAGGATGTGCCCCCACTACTGTATCTCCGTTATTATCTATTAAAGCTATATCATCATCAATAATATCTATTTGTTTTATTTCGCCATCCAGATATTTCTTGCTTTCAGCTATTTTATCTCCAACACTTATAGAATTAAGATACTCTTGCCTGTAAGGATATGTTTCAACAGTTATTTCTGCTATTATATTTTGACTGTTATTAGTAATCACATCAACTTTACTAAAAGTAAATCTATTTAATACACTTACTAAAAGGATAATTATTAATGCAATGAAAATACAATCCACCAAATGTATCTTCCCAAACAATTTACCTTGTTTATTCACTAATTTCATATATTTCTACTCCTCTATCAATTAGTTATCAACCTTAATCTCTGTAATACCTACAACTTTACTTAGCATTGTCATCTTATCAGTTCTGAACCAAAAATTAACACTGGACTTTATTAGTTGTCCTCCAATATCCATATATGGACCATACCTATTTACATTAGCTTCTATAGTTACAACTACCCTTTTGACAGTTGGATCATTAACAGCTTTGATCTTCCCATCAACAGCGACAACAATTTCATGGTCATATACCTCAACATTAGTTACTATAGCATCTTGATAATTACCATTAGCTATCAACTTATCATTGATAGATATTTTATCGGTTAGTTCAGGTCTAATATTATCTCCTTCCAGAACAAACGTCACTTTTTCCTTACCTATTTTAAAAATATTGTTAACTTGGTCACTTTGACTATCTTTGCTAAAGTGGGAATAACATCCTATAATTACAGCAATAACAATCAAAATTATAATTACATCAATAATGTTTATCTTTCTCTTCATATTTTTTACCTCTTGATTTAATTATTATGTACCTAAAAAATATATAATTATATATTTGTGTTGTAACAAGCATATACTATATATATGTTTTTACTTTTTATAGTTTATATTTTTTGATGAATTTTGTCAATTATTTTCAAGCATAAATTTAATTTGATTTCTATTAATAGTAGTTTATGATTTCAAAATAGAAAATAAAACTTTCATATTTTTATAAAAAGACTATAATACTTTTTTACAAAAAGCATTATAGTCTTTAATTAAATATAATTTATTAATTTAATTTTTGTCGTATACTATTAGGTAATTTTGATATATTAACATATATATTCTCATATAAGTCATTTACCTTAAGTTTCATATAAACCATTTTATATTGTGTATCATCATACCTTTCACTATCGTTTAAAGCACTGTCTAATACTTGTTTTATTTCTTGTTCATCTTCAATAAATAAATAATTATATTTCCCTTTATTATTAAAAATATCTTCTTCACTTTCATAATTATATGATTCTGATATAGGTATTGCCATTTTACTTATATCTTGCGGTAAAATTGCTATATCATCATAATAGCCCTTATCCTTTAACCAAGAAATCAACTCAGCATAATTATTTCTAAGTTCAGCACTTAATTCAATATTTTCACCATCACTATTAACCCCATAAAAATCCATATGGGCTAAATCAATACTCTCTTTCATGTCTTCATATGTTTCATTCGTAATTTGTTGTCTAGTAATAGATATTAGTTCTTGAACCTGTTGCTGGTCCTTAATAATTATTTTTTCTTTCACATTACTAGGATTAATGTTGATATTGTATATGTCTTCTTCATCTCTTGTAAGTAAGCCATAGTGATTTTGTTTGTACTCTATGGACTCAAATATAGGCTTAAAGCAAAAGTCATAATCTTTTGCATCAATATTATACACTCTTGACAAATTTTTACCATTTTCCAGATAATAACTTATTCTAACACTTTGTCCATTATTTGGGCGTTTATCAACTATTTCTGTATGAAGATTAATAATGTATTCTATCATTTCATCAGTTTTATATCTAAAATACATTTGATTATTATTAAAATAATTATGACCATACCCACAATAAAATTCTATTTTTTCTACTTCTTCACAATCTGGAATCTTTGTTGAAATACCTAATACATCATTTTTGAATCCTATCACTATGATTGTCATTATCAAACTATATACTATAAGTCCCTTTACTTTTTTAAATACATTAAATTGTTTTTGCAATAACATCTCTGATAAGAAATATCCTATTACAGCACCTATTATGCAACCTACAAGGAATAAGACTAAAGATTCCTTATCGTCCGTCCAGTAAGTTAATGCTACTCCAGATAGAAGCATAAAACAAAAAGTAACTCCATATTTGAATATGATTTTTAGTATGTTGAAACATATTAAATTCGAACTATTTTCTAAGTTCCTTTTTTTATATAGATACAAACCAAAAATGTAGAAAACTATAACATATATTAAATTCGCAACATTATATCTATAGTCATGATATGCATCACCAATTACTAGAGGGCAAAAATAGTTCATATTATAATAATAGTTTTGAGGAAATCCATAAATAATAATATTCAGAAAATGTATTATCATCATATTTAATCCTATTGGTAAAATGCAGAATATATAGGATAATATCAATTGCCAAATGGACCCACCAACTACAACACCAATGAAACTACTAATTATAAATAAAGTTATTGATATCAATGAAGTCTTTAAAAACCAATAAATATATTGAATATCTTCAATAGAATCAACAGAATAACCTGTTACCCCATTGATAATAATCATTATAAATGTGTTAATCAATAATGGTGCTACAAGAATTACTAATCCTACTACAATGTAACTATTAAATATCTGCACTCTCGTATATGGATAACTATGTATAATGGTATATGATTTTTCAACATGTAGATACCTAAATAAAAATACTGCCAATAAAATAGGAATACAGATTAATATAGTATTACTAATAAAATAATCGTATGACATAACCTCGTCCATATACCAATAAGCGCTATTAGCTCTTTGTGAATTCTGTAAATAAGCTAAAGGCATTATCATCAGCCAAACCAACGTATATACAATGCCAAACCACCCATATATCTTAAAATTATTTCTAATCAACGTTTTACTAAAGAATGATGTTTTTAATTTCATAACCCACACCTTCCATTTCATATATAAATATTTCTTCTAATGTAAGAGGTAAAACGTCCAATATTGCAGGACCCTTTTTTTCAATTTTATCTATTGTTTCTTTTCTGTTACCTTTTAATATATATAAGAAAATACTCCCTCTATTTTCTTTATGTAATATCTTAGTATCACTAAAAATGTCTTTAGATATTTCACCATTCTTGAATGCAACTTGTATTTTGTAGACATCTGACTTCAAATCATCTATTTCTTTTTCAATTAGTAATTTACCTTCATGCATAATACCTACTGTATCACATACATCTTCCAATTCTCTAAGGTTATGTGATGACACTAAAACGGTCATTTTGCGTTCTGCTACATCTTGAACTAATAAGTTCCATACTTTTTTTCTCATGACAGGATCAATCCCGTCTACTGGCTCATCTAGAATCATAACTTGTGGCATATATGAGATACTGAGCCAAAATGCTACTTGTTTTTTCATACCTTTCGATAATTTATTAATCTTTTTATTTTCATCTATCTTAAATACTTCTTTTAATTTTTCATATCTATCCTGATTCCAAGTTTTAAAGATTCTTTTATAGAGTTCAGCCATTTTTTTGGTTGTATATTGAGGGAAGAAATATAAATCATCAGGAACATAGGCTATAAGCTCTTTTACCCCATTATTCTCATAAACATTACTGCCATTGATTACCACTCTACCTTCATCTTGTATATATACTCCTGTCATATGTTTTATCAAAGTTGTTTTACCAGCACCGTTAGGACCCACTAACCCATAAATAGATCCCTTCTGTATATTTAAAGATATGTCATCTAATGCTTGATAATCATCAAATTTTTTAGATAAATGTTTTACCTTAATCATTTCTGCACCTCCTTATTTACTGATTTATTATAAATATCGTCTATCATTTCTAATATAGATTTTTTTGGTATTCCTACATAATTGGCTTCTCTAACCAATTCTTTCATCTTATTCAATAATTCCATACCGTAAACTTCTCCTTTATTCCTATCTACAGGCATAACAAAATTTCCTCTTCCTCTAGCTGAATATATATAACCCATATTTTCCAATTCCTTATATGCTTTTTGTATCGTATTCGGATTAATCGTCAGTTGACTTGCAAGTTCCCTTACAGAAGGAAGTTTCTCATCAGGTGCTAGAATTCCAGAAAATATCAATTGTTTTATATTGTCAATCAATTGTTCATAAATGGGTTCTCTACTTCTTAAATCAATATTAATCAATTGTACACCCCCTTAATGTATTAACTGTATTATATTATATAGTACAGTTAATACACTGTCAATAGTAAAATCGAGTAAATAATAAAAGAGTACATATAATCTTTACATTAGATTATATGTACTCTTTGAATCTACTCCCAATAAAATTAACTTCTCTTATCTAATAAAGGTATCATGTTATAATTACCTTCTAACATATACAATACAGGATATGTAAATTGGATATTATGGAATTTCCATCCATCATCTTGATGGATTGCTATGGCATCAAATCTAAATTCCCATGATGATTTTTCTCCAAAAGATACTTCTTTAAAGGTATATGCTATTTTCTTCTGTACTTCAAATAATTTATCTTCTCCTTTACCATCTTTTTGTAAAATATCTTTTATATTGTTCCATTCATCTTTAATTAATTCTTCAGAATCCTGATTATTTTTAAATATGCCGTTAGTTACAATAATCGCTGTATCACCCTCAATTTTTATTATGGATTCATTAATATTTAGTTCCATTTCTGACCATTTTTCCCTTTGCATCAAAATCAAATCTTTAATTTTTTCTTTCCCGACAGCCGCTGGATTTTCATTTGGATCAACTATATAATTATCCTCGTACTTTGAAAAGATATTAATTACAGTATCTACTACATTGTATGATTTATTTAAATAATTATCTTTCAATGTACTTAAGAGCTCAATGACACTTTTTCTAGATTGTCCATTTGTCCCATATTGAAAATTTTTTAATTTTTGTACAGACTGATTATAATATTTTAATGAATCCATATTGTCATAATCAATTCTCCACTCTGGATAACTGGACATTGGTACTGAAAAATGTAATTTACTTATAAACCATTGATTTTTTTTATTAGTCAGCACCCCTGATAACCTAACAGGAAATGGAACATTTATACCTCTAAATCCAGTAGCAGATTTTAGTATAAAAGCTAATTGCAGATTTAGCATTGCCACTTTTGATAATGAATTGTAATTAATAAAACGTCCATTTTCATTAAAATAATCTGCAACCAGGTCATCACACCATTCATTATAGTCTTCTTCTTCATCCCAACTTATTATACAATCACTTAAAAACCAAGCTGTATTCCCTTTTGAATTAATCTTAGCATTTTCGTAATCAATTTTAAATTCACCCCAGTATTTCCAATCGCTTTCTATTAACTTCTTACATTCTTCCAATCCGAAACACCATTCACTACGAGAAGTTCCTATAGTTATTATACTGTCATCATCAATAAAAAGCTCCTTCATATAGCTATCTACATTATCAATATTTTTTTCTGTATAGCCCTTTTGATATTTCTCCAATATTTTTGTTATTTCTACAGTAATTTTATTATTATCTAACAATGCTCCCAATGTAATACCTCCTCCATAAGATTAGTTAATCTAGTAAACAGTTTATTCCCCCTTATCCTACAAACTTAATATTTTCTTATAACTACATTTTATCACAACAATAAATATTATAAAACATTAATATTTGACACAATTAGTTTTACAATAACAAAAGAGGTCTTATTTCATATGCTTAAAAAGTATGACTTCCCTATAAGGTAAAATAGCTTTATAATACTAGCAAATCAGTATTATAAAACCATCTTCTTAATAAGTTATTTTATGTTCTTTAAATATTTCTTCTAAGTCTTTACTTTCTAATGTATCCATCACTGTAATTCTTACGTCATCTCTTGAAAGATTATTTTCTGCAAGATACTTATCTAACATATTCCATTCTTTGTTCCTATCATATAACGTATAAAGTATATTCTCATTTTCATCTTTTACAAAAACATAATCTTCATTATCTATAGCTTTCTCCAAACCTCCAACTATAGTGTTATATGACCCTATTAAATTATCCATTATATTCAAAATATCACTCCTCTAGTTTTAAAATATACTATATTGTCATTTTTAGGATATGTTATTTTTAAGTTTATATTCTATAATACACGAATAATTTGCTAAAAATATATCCAATGAATTTATTTTCTAAGCAACAACAAATAATATGTTTTTTCCTATTATTAATTACTTCATAATGCAGAATTTCAATCCAATATTGAAATTATACAAATCGTAATATTGGTATATATCAATAAATATTCTTGTTTTATTGTTAATTTATGACATTTATTGATATTTTTCTGATATATTTATTATTATACATAATTATTTAAAAATACTTAATTTTCTATTGTATTAGTTTTATAAATATGATATATTAATAAAAAAGTAAATTCTTTACTTTATAGCTAAAAAATGGAGGAGATGATTTTAGATGAGTTTCGAACACAAAAAGCATTTCAAAGAAGTTTCTCCAACGGAAACTGTTGCTAAAATGAAAAATATCTTAGCTGAACTAGGAATTGAAACGGAAGAACACTGGTTGAAAGAAAGTTTCCTGGGAACTTATTCACTGCGATTGACATTCAAAGGAACTACAATAGGTACTAATGGAAAAGGTATATCTCGTGAATATGCATTAGCCAGTGCATATGGAGAACTATTCGAAAGATATCAAAATAATCTATTAGGCATAATTTTAAGTAAAAAACATAACGATATCAATTTCTATGAAGCACCAGATGAAAAAATCATGTCAGCAGAAGATATAGTCAGTAGTGATAATTCATTTATAAAATTATATTTTTCCAATCGGTCAATGAACAACAAATCAATATCCGAAAAAGCAAAAGAATTTAAAAATACGCAAAAAATGGACTTGCTAGAACATAAACTGGAAGATAGTTTTATTGTAGTCCCATTCTATAGTATGAAAGATAAAAAAATTATCTATCTGCCTCGAAGTACATGTAGACGTTTCTATGGAAGTAATGGAATGTGCGCAGGGAACACTCCCGCTGAAGCACTTGTACAGGGATTATCTGAAATAATTGAACGACATGTACAGAAAAAATTATTTTTGGAAAAACCTATTTTACCCGATATCCCTGAGGAATATATCAAAAAATACCCTTATATTTATAAAATGTATGAAAAATTAAAAGAACAAAAAGATTATTACGTCGCTATAAAAGACTGCTCTTTTGGTGGCAAATATCCAGTAACTGCTCTAGTTATTGTTGAGAAAAATACAGGTAATTATGGTATAAAACTTGGCTGTCATCCTGATTATGGAGTTGCAATGGAACGAGCCTTTACAGAAGCAACTCAAGGAAATGATATTTTTACATATGCACAGAGAAGCAGAATCGATTTCAGTAACTTAGATTCTAGTAATTCAATGAATATTTACAACAGTTATAAAATGGGTGTAGGACAATACCCATATCAATTATTCGGTCGTAAACCAACTTTTGAATTTGTACCGGTAAAAGATGTAACATCCATGAGTAATCTAGAATTACTGAATTATTGGGTAGATGATATAATCAACGATGGTTATGATGTACTAATACGTGATGTCTCTAATCTAGGATTCCCATCTTATTATATTGTGATTCCTGGATTATCTGAAATGTGGGAAGATAAAGATGTTATTTTTAGAGCTTACAACACTAGATTTTACATAGCACCATTAGTTTCGAAACCAACTAAAATCAATAAGCAAAATACAAAATACATAATTGCGACTATGGAATTTTTTATGAACAGTGTTCTTGAAAATACAATGGAATCTTATTGTAAGTTCACTAAGGACTGGCCTTGCGAAAAATTTGGTTGCGATACTAAATTTTTTGTAGTCATGTGTCATGTTATGAACGAAGAGTTTGATGTCGCTGCTAAAAAAATGAAATATATTATAAATATAGCTGAACACTGTTCAGTATCAAAAGATCAAATTAATTTTTATAAATGCATACATCATTACTTTGTTGCAATGTCTCAATTACACGATCATACAAAGGTGCTTGAATACCTTGAAGTATTCTATAATCAGGATATTTGTAAAAAAATAGATAATATATTCTGCGATCCAGAAAAAGTTATGATTAAGTTATTTGTACCAAAATCAGGTAATTCTCCTAAACTCAATGCTACAAAAGATGCATATAAAAGATGTGAAGAGGTTCTTAATAAATTACATTTTGCTCAAATAGGAAATCCTATATATCAAGAAAATATATGTAAACTTTTTGCTTAGTTAGAAAGGTTACTCCTCGTCTTACTTCGAGCTTCCTTTTACTTTTTTACAATAAAACATTGTTTTATTGTGACTTAATCTTGTTATTTGGCTGATTTGTAAATTACATATTGTTCCATGTTTTACAATATTACAATTCAGTTAGATAAATATTAACCAAATGGAAGGAGGTGTTTTTTGTGACAGATAGAGAAAAGTATGGTTTGTTTTTAGATGATGAATTATCTAGTTTATCAAAATCTTTTGATATTAAATCAGAGGATACTAATGAACTTCCAGTTGCTGCTGCTGCAGCAGGACCAGAAGGTGCAGCTCTCGCTGCTGGAGCTCCAGAGTCATTTGCAATACCAGGCGGACAAGCTTTATTGTAGAAGTAATTGTAGAGTAATATCGGGAATTATTTTGTGATATTACTTGATTATCAGTAAAATGTCCTAAATCAGTATGTATTGTATGTCACACCACACTTATATGACATTCATCCTGTTTATTAGCAGTACATACTGATTTAATCCAATTGGTATATACATCGTTAAATATATTTTATGATATTTCAATATAAATGTTTAATATAAAAAGAAGCAAAAGGGTGGTGGAATATATGTACAGTCCATGTATAAATCAGAATTTGGAATTAATACCTAAAGGCGATGGGAGAGTATACGTATTTAATAAGATAACCAAAAAAACTTATTCTTTAGGTTATAATGAATATAAAGTCTTAAGTTTATTAGATGGCTTAAAGACAATAGAGGAAATTCAAAATCAGTGTAACATATATTCAATATCCGATATTAAAAATCTTATTAATGAGTTTTCAAAGATTGGATTATTAAAGGTATCAGAAACTAAACAGTATAATGATAACAATATAAATACAAATCAAGTTGAGAATAAGAAGGTACTACGTTATAAAGTAGTGTCTATAATGAAAAAGATAATAAAAATTTTAACATTCAAGAAAGGAATTATTTATCCTGATAAGAATTTACATAATGATAAAATTATTTTTAGAATGTTTTATTTTTCCATCATATATTTTTCCCTACCACTATTTTTTATCGGGTTATTAATATCAATTGCAACTGCATCAATAAATACATCTTTCACAGCTCCCCCTATATATCTTTTTATTCCTTTTTTCTTGATCAGTATATCTCTTCATGAGTTGTCTCATGTTGTAGTTGCCAAGAAAAATGGAGCAAATATAGCAGAAGTTGGACTACGTTTGATTATTTTTATTCCTTGCATCTATTCAAGTATTTTAGGTATATCTTATATAGAGAATAAAATGAAAAGGATTTTAATTTCAGCAGCAGGCATTTTACTAAACCTACAAATAGCAGGAATAGGATTGATTTTTACTGTTTTTACAAATGGGGCAACATATAATTTTTTTATATGGCTTACTATACTTAATTTAATGTTAGTAATGCTTAATCTAATATTCTTGTTGAAGTTTGATGGATACTATATATTATCAGAGCTGTTAAATGAAAAAAGATTACATAAAAATTCTCTATCGTATATTATGTATATAATAAAGTATAAGATTTTTCGCAAATCACTGCCAACTAATATTAATGTTAAATTACCTGTTAAGAAAAAGACCATATATCTTGTATATGGTATATTGAATATAGCTTTTATCTTATTTGTAGTTATTTTAGCCATTATAAATATAACTGGATTAATATTGAGCAAAGTTTGAAATACGCATAATAAATTAAGTATCATTAAAATTTCCGTTTTCTTTCTGCAAGAATAACGGATTTTTAATTGTTAATATAATTAGTAGGATAAATTAACTGGCTTATACTTTTATGCTATTAATAAATTCTTTCCAAACCTTTTGGGTAGGTATACTACATCTAGGTAACCATTTTTGTATCTTGTCCACTAAATCATTATCTATAACTATTCCTTGATTATCCAATTGGCAATAAGTTCTCAAAGAATCAATACTAGTTTCAAACAATTCGCCATTATCTGTACCGCAAAGTAACAGTAGGATTTCTAAAGCTTCATTGTTGATATTACTGTCAGCACAATAAGCGAATCTGATTTGCCATTCAATAGGTTTTAAAAGAATACTATCTGTTAATCTATCCCAATCCTCTTTGTTGAATTCTATCAGTATTTCCTCTGCAATTTGAAATCCATCATCGTACCAATAATCATCTGTAAAATAACCAGATAAATATTCATCTAATCTCTCATACATAGTCTTCATAGATATAAACTCCTAACTGATACATAGACTATTTTTTATATTGTTCTATCTTTTCAGCTAATTCGTTAAGATATTCCCATCTGTCCATTAAATTTTCTAGATCATCTTCCAATTTTTCTTTTTCTTCAGTAAGTTCCTGTAACCTAACAAAATCACTACCAGCCTTACCTATTTTTTCTTCTATTTCACTAATCTTCTTCTCAGTCTTTTCGATGTTGCCATCAATTTTTTCATATTCTAATTTTTCTTTATAAGTGAATTTTGGCGTTCTTTCTCTTTGTTTATAATTAGATTTCGTATCGACTTTTACTTTATCATCATTATCTTTATCATTACTATTCATCGCTACATTGGGATTAATTTTTATATAACTAGTATAATTACCTGTAAATTGCTTTATTTGCCCTTCTCCCATGAAAACAAATAATTTATCACAAATCTTGTCTAAAAAATACCTATCATGAGATACTGTAATTACTGCTCCATTAAAGTTCTGAATATATTCTTCTAATATAGTAAGTGTCTGTACATCTAAATCATTCGTGGGCTCATCCAACAATAGGATATTAGGATTCTCCATCAATACTCTAAGTAGATATAATCTTCTTTTTTCTCCTCCGGAAAGACGATTAATATAAGTATATTGCATTTCCTTGGAAAACAAAAATCTCTCTAACATTTGTGAAGCTGTTATTTTATTGTTATCCCCAGCAGTAATATATTCTGCGACTTCCTTAATATATTCAATAACTTGTAAACTCTCGTCCATTTCAAAATTTTCCTGAGAATAATATCCTATGACTACAGTTTCACCTATATCTATATTTCCACTATCAGGAGTTAATCTACCATCAATAAGATTAAGTAATGTGGATTTTCCCATTCCATTAGCACCAATTATTCCTATTCTATCATCTCTAAGGACTGTATATTCAAAATCTTTTATGATGGTATTACTTTCAAAGCTTTTGGTTACATTATCAATATTAATTATTTTCTTACCTAACCTCCTTGAACCTACAGTCATATCCATATTTTGTTCTCTCAAATCGACTTTTGATTCTTTTAACTGTTGAAATCTGTCTATTCTAGCTTTTTGCTTAGTTGATCTAGCTCTTGCTCCTCTTTTTATCCATTCCAATTCATTTCGAAAGATATTTCTTCTTTTTAATTCTTTATTTACAACTTCCTGCTCACGCTCGGCTTTCTTTTCCAAGAAAACACTATAATTACCTATATACGAATATAATTTACCTTCATCAAGCTCTAATATCCTATTAGTAACCCTATCCAAAAAATATCTATCATGTGTTATCATTAAAAGTGCGCCTTTACGATTATTCAAAAAACTCTCAAGCCATTCAATCAGATTATCATCTATATGGTTAGTAGGCTCATCAAGAATAAGTAACTCTGCCGGTTGAATCAATACACCAGCCAGTGCAACCCTTTTTCTCTGTCCACCTGATAGTGTTCCCATTTTGGACCTAAAATTGTTTATACCCAATCTTGTTAGAATACTTTTGGCTTCGCTTTCCATTTTCCATGCATCAAGAGCATCCATTTTAATGTTCAATTTAGTTAACTCATCCTGCAATTCAATATTATCATAGTCATTTTCAAGCTTTTGCACTACTAATTCATATTCTCGGATTAATTTCATTTCTTGACTTTCACCTTTAAATATATGCTCTAGTACAGTTTCATTACTGTCATAATCAGGTGTTTGTGATAGATATTGAATCTTTACTTCTCTACCTACTGCTATTTGCCCTTCATCAAGGGATTCTACTCCTACAAGAGTTTTCAATAAAGTTGATTTACCTGTACCATTAACACCTATAAGTCCTATTTTGTCATTATCATCTATTCCAAATGATATATTTTCGAATAAAGTCTTTTCTGAATAACTTTTGGTTAGATTCTCCGCTGATAATATATTCATGTTTATACCTACCTATCTATAATCATATCTGTAATTAACTTGTTCATATGGTTTATCTGATTATACCATAATCTTTTTAATTTACTCAACCATGTTGTAATAATTATAGATTGACTTATAATTCTACAAATCCACAATAATCTTTATCATCTCAGTTATCGCATTAATCTTTTCTGGTGGACACTCTCTAAGTAATGCAGTAATTTCGGGATTCAGATAGTCACTAGATTTTGTATTTATCCCTGTCAATAAATAAGCAGGAGAAAGATCTAGAATATCGCTCATTTTAACAAGCATCTCCAAGTTTAGCTTGGCTGCTCCTGTTTCTATCCTACTAACATATTCTGGAGATACTCCTAATATTTCCGAAACTTTTTCTTGTGTCATGTTTACCGATTTTCTACTCTCTTTAATTCTCTTACCAATAATCTTATAATCAATCATTTTTTTCACCCTACTAAAATATATCAAGAATAACCTATATGTTTAATGAATCTATAAGTTATTATTGAACTAATAGATTATTTTTATTATAATATAATAAATAATATTTACCATTTATATTAATGGTATTCATTTATTTATTAGAAATCTATAAGATCCGTTTAAACCCCTTTCTATTAATATTTTTTCCGTTACATCGTAATAAAAAAATTAAAATGGACCTTATAAATTTATAAAATAGAGAAGGTTACTTCCTATATTAACAAAGTAACCTTCTCTTTTGAACTACCTATCTAAAGTGGTTAATTCACCATCCTCACAGTACATCATACAAAAATAGCCTTCAATATTACATCCCTACTTAACCTTAACCACCACAACAGTCCACAAATCCAACTCCTCCAATTCAATCACCAATTCATTACCTCTCTCACCTTCTACAACAGAATAATTTCCATCCTTACATCTAATCCCTTCCGGCGAACAAACCAAAACCTTGCTGACATCTTTCACCAGCTGAATCCTTATCATAACACTATCATTAACCCTAGGCTCTCTTTTCCCTCTATTCCATATCTCATCATTACCCTTTAAATTAATAAGAGAAATCAACTTAACATCTTCACTCTCTCTTATAATAGTCCATATCTTATCCCTCTCACCACATGCACTAAAATCATCACCCTGAAAAACATACTCCATGTTATCCCCATAAGCATGTGTCATAGAAACATCAGTGAGTTCTTTATCATAAAACAAATCACAATACCTAATCATAAAATCATAATATTTTCTAATCTCATTAAATAACCTGTCACTTATTTTTGAATAATCCACATAATATCCCTGAGTAAGTACACCTTGATTTTCCCCTAATATCAGATGATACGCCCCATTTGCAATTATAGTGGCCGTTAATATTTTCAATGCATAAGCTCCAGCCTTTTCACCTTCATCTCTAAAAGGCTTCAAATAAGCCGCTAAAATTATAGGTTTATCAGTCTGTTCTCTTGCATCCTTAATTATTGACTGAATATGACTATAACTGCTATAAGGATCCCATACTTCTATATACACCATATCTTGGTCAGCACAAGTAGTTGCACCCACAGGCCAATTACCCACATTATTAAAAATCAATGTAACATCCTTTTTTATCCTGCTTAATTCTTTCTTAGTATTATTAATCAATATAGGAAATTCTTCTTCCATATTAACTACATGTTTTCCATCTAATAAACTAATCCCTTTCTTGGGATAACCATAGGTATCCATATGGATACCATCAAAATCCAAACTTTCAATAGCTCTCATATACTCATTAATAATATGTTTATGCCATGAAGATTTTTCTTCTATATTCATGATAATGAACTTATCAATAAATGATATAGGTTTCATATTACTACCAAATAATGCCTGCTCCTTATTTTCCTGATAAAAATCTCTACCGGCTGCATAAACAGCACCATAAGCAATTGCCTTCATACCATGTTCATGACAAAGCATAATTTTATTTCTAACAGCTCTTGAAGATATTTTCTTACCCATCAGATCAATATAAATATCATCTTCACTCACCAGATTATGATGCCTATACATCCAGTCATAGAATTGAACCATATTTATATGAAGCTTTTTCATAGATAAAATATCTCCATCATCCAATTCATCCTTTGCCCCAAATTCACTTAGGAAACCATACCTTGGAGAATCCTTGTGACTTCCTGCTACATCAAAAGCAGTTGAATCGATATACAAAGATTCCTTACATTCATTGACATATACATCTACACCATAACCACCTTTTTCTATAGGATCAAGAATGATAGTTGATATTTCATTTGTAGTATCAATAGTCTTATTTATTGATAAATATTTCTTATCCAAATGCATAACCACTAATAATATATCTATATCTTTAGGAACAATATCCTTTTTCCACTCTATAATTATTTCTATAGTTTCGCCTTCCAAATATTGAGCTTTACCTGTATAAATATCCTTAATCCATTTTCTCATCATATCACCTTTTCATATTTTCTGTCTTCTGTCAGTACATAACAACTTATTTTCTAATGATTTTTACCCTTTCACTGATCCTGCTGTAATCCCTTTAATAAAATACTTTTGGAAAATAATAAATATTACAACTGCTGGTGCCAACCCAATCATCGCTGCGGCTGCCATCAAATGCCATTTAGCGCCATACTGTTGATAGAACATGGAAATGGCAAGAGGAATGGTACGCATTGATTGCTTCTGAAGGAAAAATACTGCTTGAGCGTAGTTATTCCATATATTCAATCCATTTATGATTATGATAGCTGACGTAACAGGTTTCAATATAGGGAACACTATTCTCCAGAAAGAACCTATCTTAGTACAACCATCAATAATTGCAGCTTCTTCAATATTCAGTGGTAATCCTCTAATGAATCCTGTATACAAGAACACTGAGAATGGTAATGCATTAGCCGCACAGACTAGTATCATAGCCCAATGTGTATTGATTCCACCAATTTTTATCATTAAAGTGTATAGAGGAACTGTATTAATGATTCCTGGAATCATCATACATCCAAGCATCAAATAGAATATCAATCTATTCACCTTATTTTTTACTCTGGCTATAGCATATCCTGCCATACTAGCGAATGATACGATAACTGTTACAGCTCCTAGAGTAATAATCAATGAGTTCAGGATAGAACGTCCCATTTTAGCCTTTTCCCATGCAGCACCAAAATTTTCAATATATCCTTTTGGAAGAAGTATCAATTCTTTTGCAAAATTCATAGATGATGGTGTAAAAGCCAACAAGCTCAGTATATAAAATGGAAATAACGCAAGTAAAGTTATCAATAGAATTGCTATTATCTTTAAAAATTTTCTCATCTGTACCGCCCCCTCACACGTCATATTCTTTTGATTTCATCAGCTTCAGTGATATCAAAACAGGGAGCAGAATAATCAAGAATAAGATGATTGCAACAGCTGTTGAATATCCTGTAGAACTACCATAACACATTCTCATGATATAAATACTTAACGATTCTGTACTATATCCAGGACCTCCATCTGTTAAAGCCATAATTATTTCAAAAACTGATAATGATCCTATTATATTAGTAGTAACATTAATCTTGATAGGTTGAATCATCATAGGTAACACTATATATCTGATTCTCTGCCAATATGTAGCTCCATCAATTTTTCCTGCTTCATGCATTTCTTCTGGTATTGACTGTAATCCTGCCAAATAAACTACCATTGTCATACCTACAAACTGCCAAACATTAACTACAATGATAACCCACAAAGCCATATATCTGTTTCCTAACCAATTGAAATTAGTTAGGTCAAGACCTAATCTGGCAAGAGTCGAAAATAAAAATCCTCTTTGAGGCTGTAATATAAAATACCATATATACCCCATAATCAACGGACTTACTACTGCTGGTAGATAAATAATCGTTCTTGCAATACTCTTACCTTTGAATTTACTATCCAAGAGTAGGGCATATAAAAAGCCGAATATATTTAATAGAGGAGCACTCCCCAAAGCAAAAAGCACTGTATTGATCACGTCATTTTTCGCCCTACTATCATGAAAGAAATCAACAAAATTCTTTAATCCTATAAAATTAGCCTTTGTCATTCCGTCATAATCTGTTAAACTTAATCCAATACCTTTTATCAATGGATAAATAAAGAATATAAAGAATAATATGAACGCTGGTAATATCATAAAATTATGTAATTTGGAAACTATCTTATTTCTTAAAAACACTCCGTCATCACTCCATATTTAATAAACTCATATACTATCTTATTGTCTAGTTATTTCACCAACCATATCTAGATATAATAAAGGAGCTGACTAGAATATAACTATAATAGGCAGCCCCTAAAATATACTATGAACTAGTTAGATGCATTCCAAGCCTTATCCCATACCTCTTTATATGCTTTAGCAAAATCTATAGTAGCTTTATATTGTCCAGCATATAATTCTTGAACCATTCTTCCTGCATCATCACCCGAAAATCCTGATGGGCATTCATTAGTAAATCCTATATTAACACCATTACTTAATGCATTGTTGACTTGCTCCTTGATAGGACCCCAATCAGCATCAACATCCTTAAATGCACATGGTGATTTTATGGATTCACTATATTTTTTTAGATTCTTTGATTCAAATAAATAATCTAAGAATTCTTTTGCTTCTTTTTGATGCTTAGTAGCAGCAGTAATAGCATAAGCTGAATCTTCAGCACTTAAAATAACAGGCTCTGTTGAATCAGTTATTGCAGGATATGGCATAAATCCAATTTTTTCTGCCATATCAGGATTTTTTTCTATTATATTGCTTAACGCCCACATACCTTGACTGATGATCGCAGCTTCACCATTTGCAAACATTTCCACTTGATTGTCATAAGTTGCAGTTAGAAAATCATCATTGAATAGCTTTTTATCTTTTCCACTTAAGATAACAGAGGCAAAACTATCCATTGGTCCACCTTCAGCACCAAATTGAAGTTTTGAATCATCATTGGCTAAGAATGCTTTTTTTGATTCTGTAACACCATATGTCTGCTTAATCACTCCATGTGCTACAAATTCAATTAAATGTCCTAATGTCCAAGAATCTTTACCTGCCATGAATAGAGGAACAACATCTGCTTTACTTTCCTTAATCTTAGCTAAATCTCCTTCAAAATCTTTCCATGTTCTTGCTTCATCGATACCAAGTTCATCAAATATTGCTTTATTGTAGAATAATCCTGCCATAGTCATGTTACTTGCAACTCTATATTGCTTACCGCTCTTAACGTCTGTACACATATCTTTTATTGCAGGTTGAATACGATCCCACCATTTCTCGTTGGATAGATCAATGTATTTACCCTGATCAATATATTCTTGTGTAACTACAGTAGTTATATCTGGTACATCATCAGAAGCAAATTTTACTTTTATTACGTTACTTGCGTCTTTTTGGAATTCTTGTTCAACTACGATATTAGGATGTAACCCATTAAACTCATCAATAATTTCATTCATCAAATCTACTGTCTCAACTTTTCCTGTAAATAATTTGATATGTACAACTTCATCTTTTGCAGCGGGTTTAGCTTCATCTGTATCTTCTGTGGAATTCTTTTCTTCCACAGTTGTTTTATCAACAGCTTCATCTTTTTCTTTGGTACTACATCCAGTAAATAATGAAATCGTCATTATTACTAATAAAATAGATATGATCTTCTTCATTTTGTAATCCCCCGTTTTCTAATAATTTTTTGGAAATATTTCCGTAACAGTTACTACAATTGTATTGTATAACCACTGGGCAAATAAATAAATACCCTAAATTTTGGATTATGGTATGTTTTTTTTATATAAAATAACCAAATACATTAAATGTGGTATAATATCTTTAGCAATTTATTTAACAATAAAGGTAGGAGTATAATAAAATGCATAAGATTAGACGGTCTTTCTCTTTAAAATTATTTATATGTACAGCAATATTAACGTTAATAGCAATTTTATTTATATCCATATCCTCTTATAACAAATACAGTATCAGTATTATGGAGCAATCATCTGAAAAAGCTCAGCAGATTATTGAATTAACCTCACTCAATATTGAAACATATTTAGATGACCTTTATAGATTATCTTTGTCTCCATATTATGATCAGGATGTAATGGATGCTTTAGATAAATCAATAGATGATTCTGACCTGAAATCTCTCTATAGAACTAGAACTATAGAAGACTTCTTAGAGCAGATCCTTATAATTCCAAGAAAAGATATTATTAGGGTTTTCATATTGACTGATGAAATATATAAAGGGGAACGTATAACTTCAAGTATAAAACCTAATCAAGATTTTACTGAATATCCATGGTATCAGGAAGCTATGGATAAGAAGAAACCCATATTTGTTACAGCACATCTGGAACAGATTATTAAAAATCCTAAGAATATAGTTTTTTCTATTGTAAGTATTGTAAGAAGTACCAGAAATACCGATAAGATACTTGGTGTAATAAAAGTTGATGCGAATTATTCTGGGATCAGTGACATATGCAATAAAGTTGATCTGGGAAAAGATGGTGGTATCATAATTGTAGATAATAATGAGCATGTAATTTTTTCTAATGTACCTCATTTAGATTGCAATAACATCCATGGTATGATTGAAAAAACTAACGACAGTAAATCACCCTATACCACTGCATCATATGATAACAATAAATATCTTATCAATAAAAAAGTTATTGATTATGCCAATTGGTCCGTAATTGGTGTAACTTCGTTATCAACTATAAATAAAAAAATACTTGATGTGAGGAATAGTGCATTTATTATTGCACTCATATGTTTTTTGATTTCATTGATATTGATAATATTCTATCTTAAAATGTCCCTTAGACCACTAAATAATATTATTACCAATATACATAAAATCCAAGATGGTAATTTAAATGTAGTTTTTCCCATAAAGACTAATGACGAACTAGGGTATCTGTCCAATTCACTAAACAAAATGGTCAGTGAGCTGAATAAAATGTTTGAAGAAAACAATACACTGGTTCATCAGATATATGAAGCGAAATATCTTCAAAAAGAAGCACAGATAAACACTCTTTTCAATCAGATACAGCCTCATTTTATATATAATACCTTGAACATGATTAGCATGTTAGTCCAATGCAACAACTTGACACAAGCAGTTACAACCATCAATAAACTCAGTATCATATTAAGAGGTCTCACTCATATGGATCAAGAAGTTAAAGTATCTGTTGAATTGCAATTATTAGATGCCTATTTAACAATACAGAAAAACAGATTCAACGATAGGTTACGTTATATAATAGATATTGATGACAGCCTTAACGATTACATTATCCCTGCACTTCTCTTACAACCTGTAGTTGAAAATTCAGTAATACATGGTTGTGAAGCAAAGAAAGAGACGACTACTATAGAAATAACAAGTTCTATTACGGAAGATAATGTGATATTCTTAATAAAAGATAATGGTGTAGGAATGACAGAAGAATCATTAACAAAGTTAAGGGAAAGATTGAATTCGGATAATGAATTAAACAGAACTTTTGACTTATCCCAAAAGGGAAATGGTATAGCACTAATTAATGTCAACAAACGTATAAAAATCAAATACGGTAATGAGTATAGAGTAGAGGTTGACAGTACCAAAGGCACAGGTACAATAGTTAAGATTATTTTACCCAAAGCATCAATATAAGGAGGTTTTTCATGTATAAACTACTAATTGTAGAAGATGAGCAGTTGACAAGAAATTTTTTGAAACAGATTATTCCTAATCTATGTAATAAATGGGAAATCATTGATGATGTTATGGATGGTAAAGATGCATTGGATGTATTAGCGAAAGAACATGTAGATTTGGTTCTTACTGACATCAAAATGCCTGTTATGGATGGAATAGAGTTATGTAGACATATCAATAAATCGTATCCCCAGACTCATTGCGCCATTTTATCAGGTTACGGAGAATTCAACTATGCAAAGAGTGCAATCAACTATAATGTGAACCGTTACTTACTAAAACCCATTGTAAATGATGAATTAAAAAATATGTTAGAATCAATAGCAGACATGTGTGATAAAAATCAGTTTGATAAGCAAAAGTATACTGAACTTATAATAGCTTCTAATAAATATCAAGAATCAATTATAGCAAGATTTCTAAAAGCAGTTGTTACAGATTCTCACATGGAAGTACAGTCTCTATATCCAATACTACATGACCTAAAAATTAATCTATTTGATACAGAAGGTCTAATCCTTGTACTTCAGATTACAGAGGATAATCTTATAAAAAATAATATCAAGATATCAGATATAATCCTGTTGAAATTATTATTATACAACACTGCCAAAAAACAAGTAACCAATACATCTGTACAAGTTTTTATTGATGCTGACGAAAATACCATTCTGCTCGTACCTATAGAAGAAGATGAAAGTACAGATACGCTCATTTACCAGATTTACTCAATGATTGATGAAGCTT
The DNA here is from genome assembly GCF_027923465.1 of Vallitalea longa. Lineage (NCBI taxonomy): Bacteria > Bacillati > Bacillota > Clostridia > Lachnospirales > Vallitaleaceae > Vallitalea > Vallitalea longa. The sequence continues at coordinate 6,863 of NZ_BRLB01000009.1, read as the reverse complement.
ATTATGAAGAAACCAAACTACATGTATTTTCCGCTGCCGGTAGTTCAGAAAATGAACCGCTACAATTAAATATATCATATGATAATGCTTGTAAAGCTTTTTTACAATCATTATTCAATAAAAATGAAGTGAATATTATTCAATTTTATTCCCATGAAGCTTATGAAAAACAAATAGGTATATTTAACAGCTACATATCCAATTTTACATACTCAATACAAAATAATGATACAGTCAACCTAGAAGTAATTTCAAAAGATATCAGTCATTTTTTATATAGTTCAATTAAAGATAGCTACATGTTGAAAGCAATAAATTATATGATATATAAATTGAAAACCAATATAAAACTTAATGAAGATGCAATAAGCAAAATATACAAATTACTAGTTGAATCAAAAGATAGTTTAACTACTGCTAATAACATAAAATCTTTTTTACTTAATATCGCTAATATAATAATTGATAATATACATATAAGTGGCTCATCCTGTGATGAAAATTCACTTATTGAACAGACTAAAGAATTTATCTACCAACACTATATGGAACCTATAAGTTTAGCTCTTATTGCAGATAAGCTGTGTATCTCTTACGCTTATCTAAGTAATCTGTTCCATGAGATGGAAGGTAAGTCATACATAAAATTCCTAACTGAAGTGAGATTAAAACATGCAGCCAATCTATTAAAAAACAATGACCTGAAACTTGATTATATTACAAAAAAAGTTGGATACATAAGTGTGAAGCATTTTAGTTATGTTTTCAAAAAGTATTATGGGGTTACTCCTGGAGAGTATAGGAAAAGAAAGTAAAAACTCTAATCTTCTAATTACATAGCAACTATAAACTTAATATATTACTAGTTTGAATACTTGAAAAAATTCAAATGAAAGGAATAAGATTAATGTATAAAATCAATTCTATAATAATGCTTATTTTAATATGTGCTTTATTTAATCAAATAGAAATAGATAGATTTCCTGATATCTGTGGTAATAGTGATCCGTATCAATCCATAGATGATAATAGTGATGCTAGTAATATAGACAATAATGAGAGACAAAATTTCTTTGTAATAGAAAATACAGATGAAGAAAACTTAGCTTATGATTCAACTGATATGAATGTTATCATTAGACAAGGTTTAGATAAATTGGCGGATAATGAGAGTTATATATGTGACGATTCATTACTTGCCACCTATAAAGATATTCTTACTAGCAGGGTAAGTTTTCATAATATAGATTTTGACAAAAAAGTATTTCTCAGTGAAATCAACTATGAAGAATATAGCTTGATACCAGTATCTTATAGCCTTATTGATATGAATAGAGATAGCATTCCAGAACTAGTACTTGAAATGACATTAGGTTCTGCTGATTTTGTAATGGTTATACATATTGAAGATAGTAAAATTAGTAGCCATATATTTAGTCATAGACAGATGAGTGATATCAAGGTCGATGGAACATTTTTTTCTTCAGGTGGTGCTGGATATTATTGTATCAATGAATTAGAATTTGTGGATGACAATTATATTATTAATCAACTAGGTTACCATGAAGTAGGTTGGGATGAAGAGGGAGATGTTGTCATATCATATTATTTGGGTAATGAAAAAGTTAATGAGACAGAGTTTACTTCGTTTATGGATAATTTTAATGAGAAGAAAAATGCTATTGGGTGTGAGTTTCCTGAAATGGATTGATTGAATGTGAAATGACCACACAAAATAGAAATTATATTAATAAAGATATTTACATTAAAAAATCTGCAACATACTTTATATGTATTGATTAAACTAAGTTGCAGATTTTTTTTGAGTTTAATTATTCTGAGTTTAATTTACTACCTAATAGCAGACTTTGTAATTTCAATTGACGGTAAAAAATTATATTTGTAAATTGACTTTATAATATATAGAATACAATATATTATCTTGCTTATTGCATTTTGATTATAAAGGTGCAGTAATAAATGATATATCTATGCCATTTAATAATAATGCACCTTTTAAAATACATGTTACAACAACTAATAATAATACAATAAATGTACTCTTTATACCAACAGAGAATTTTATAGAATTCAATGGCATTTTTCTTTCATCTACCAAATATAAACCTTTACCCATTGTTATACTGAACATAAATCCAAATAATTTAATTGGTATGAGATATATGATTGATGGTACTCCTGATTCAAGCACTGAAATTGCATAACCAAATAGGTACGTTCCTAAATAATATTTTTGTTTCTTATTTAATTTCATCTAATCCTCCTTAGTAATCATGTGCTTTTGTTGGTAATTCAAAAGAAAAATTTATATATTAATAAAGCTATTTTAGTATTATTAAAATAAAATTCGTAAAAATAATATACCCTCATAAAGGGTATATTAAATATTTTTTAAATGGTACCCTACTTTTTGCATCTTATTTAAAAAGGTGCAGTAGTAAATGATATATCTATGCCATTTAATAATAATGCATCTTTTAAAATATCTGAGACAATAATTAATAAAGTTGCCACCAAAACACTTTTTACACCAACTAATACCGCAGAAGATAGTGGTTTTCTTTCACTTGCTAAATAAAAAGCTCTACCTAATGTTATAGCAATAAGAATTCCAAATAATTTTATTGGTATGAGATATATGATTGATGGTACTCCTGATTCAAACACTGCAATAGCATAACCTAATAGGTATGTTCCTAAATAGAATTTTTGTTTCTTGTTTAATTTCATCTAATCCTCCTTAAGTAATCATGCGCTTCTTTAGTGGTAATTTAAAGAAGGATATTAAATATTGTTTAATTATGTCACCTTGCTTTTGACATCTAAGATTAAAAAGGTGCAGTAATAAATGATATATCTATACCATGTAATAATAATGTATCTTTTAAAATACATGTTCCAATAATTAATAATAATACAATTAATGCACTTTTCACACCAACTAATACCATAGAGGTAAATGGCATTTTTCTTTCATCTGCCAAATATAAAGCTTTACCCATTGTTAGAGTCAAGACAATTCCAAATAATTTTATTGGTATGAGATATATGATTGATGGTACTCCTGATTCAAGCACTGCAATAACATAACCTACTAGGTATGTTCCTAAATAGAATTTTTGTTTCTTATTTAATTTCATCTAATCCTCCTTAAGTAATCATGCGCTTCTTTAGTGGTAATTTAAAGAAGGATATTAAATATTGTTTAATTATGTCATCTTTCTTTTTACATCTAAGATCAAAAAGGTGCAGTAATAAATGATATATCTATGCCATTTAATAATAATGCATCTTTTAAAATATCTGAGCCAATAATTAATAATAATACAATCATTACATTTTTCACTGCAACTAATACCATTGAAATAAATGAAATTTTTCTTTCATCTGCCAAATATAAAGCTTTACCCATTGTTAGAGTCAAGACAACTCCAAATAATTTTATTGGTATGAGATATATGATTGATGGTACTCCTGATTCAAGCACTGCAATAGCATAACCTACTAGGTATGTTCCTAAATAGAATTTTTGTTTCTTATTTAATTTCATCTAATCCTCCTTAAGTAATCATGCGCTTCTTTAGTTTTTATTCAAAAGAAGAATTTTTAATGAGAAAGCTATTTTAGTATTATTAAAATAAAATTAGCAAAATAATATACCCTCACAAAGAGTATATTAAATATTGTTTAAATGGTACCCTACTTTTTTGCATCTAAGATTAAAAAGGTGCAGTTATAAATGATATATCTATGCCATTTAATAATAATGCATCTTTTAAAATATCTGAGCCAATTATTAATAATAATACAATAAATGCACTTTTCACACCAACTAATACCATAGAGGTAAATGGCATTTTTCTTTCATCTGCCAAATAAAAACATTTACCTAATAATAAACTGCAAATAATACCAAGTAATTTTATTGGTATGAGATATATGATTGAGGGTACTCCTGATTCAAGTACTGCAATAGCATAACCTAATAGGTATGTTCCTAAATAGAATTTTTGTTTCTTGTTTAATTTCATCTAATCCTCCTTAAGTGACTCTTCAACTTCATCTATTACATCTTCAGCACTGCCTCGAGAATTAAAGAGATCAAGTCCTGTAAAAAATGATAGGGTAGAAAAACTCCAATAATTTATTGATAGAGTTTTTATTGGTACATTACTTGTATTAAAATGTCCAATAATAGCATTGGTATTTGTTAAATTCATCTTCAAAGGTCCCGCAGTTCCATTATTTAATTGATATGCTAACCGTGAATTTGTATATCCTTTTATCGCAGTTTGAGTGGTTATACCATATGATATTGTTGTTGCAGCAGCTGCTACCTGTGTACAATTATATATCGTCTCTCCTGCTTCATCACCGAAGACTGCTTTGTAACCTTTCCTCATATAATTCCAATCCACTGCTTTCTCACTAGATTCATCAAAATTATTCCAACCATTCCACATTTTTCCAACTCCATCGGCCATATTACTTCCACCATCTGCCATTAAATAGCCTCCGCCATACATTGCTACTGGCGCAAGTGTACCACCTGATAGTGCTGTTATACCCGTTGCTATTCCAAATCCAGTAAGTCCCTCAGTAAATCCACCAACAACCTGTGCTAATCCTAAACCCATTTGCCCCCAATCAGCATGTGTTGCCTTATCCCATGTATCAGATGCAAATTCAGTTGTTGTATCCCATATATCAGATGCTACTTCAGTTGTTGAATCCCATGCGTTAGACGCAAATTCAGACGTTGTATCCCATGCATCAGATGCTACCTCTGGTATATTTCTTAGTGTATCACCCATTCTATCCCAAAAACTTTTTTCCTCTGGTTTTTCATGATACTCATTAGATTCAATATGGTTAACAGGATAATTGTTGTATTTGTTAAATATAAACCTATAATTACCATAAATATCTTTTTGAATCAATCCATTATCTTTTAATTCATCCATTCCTATCATTCGTGAAGCCTGATATGTAGCTCTGTCTATACGACCTGTTACATCTATGTTTATTCCTTTTCCTCTAATATACTGTTGTATTTCCTTAATTTTACTTCTACGATAATATTCTGTATTCTTATATGCCCCATAAAACTGATTTTCTGAACTCAATTTGGTATATGTATCTTCTGATGTTACTGACTTTGAGTAATTTTTATTATTTACATTAATTCTTATTCCCTCAAAAAAATTATGCAAATGTGTTATTATACTTTTCCCTGTAACTTGATTATATAATAATTCAAACCAATTTGGTATAACACTAAAACCGGTTAATATTGTTCCATTATGTCTCATGTCAGTCATATTAGAACTACTTGAGCTAGTAGTATCATCTAATAATCCGGAAAATAGATTATTTATTTGATTTTCACCTTCACTATATTCAGCTATTGCTTTATTGATAATTTGTCCACTATTATAAGAACGTTCAACAAGATTTTCTAAATCTTTTGTCAATACAACAAATTGCTCTTTTATATTGTCTCTTATTTTAATGTCAAAGTCAATTGAATTATCTACATTTCTGAATGTATCAAATATATAGTCTATAATCTCTGTTATTTTTTTTATATCACTTTCTTTATCATATAACCTATTCAAATTATAACTTGTATATCCCATAAAAATACTCCCTTCCTTTTTTTAATACTATATCTTTTACAATATAATTTCAACAAATCCTGACGAACGACATTATTTATGGGATAAAATGCATTTTTTATAACATATAGCACACTATGTATTGTCTTTTAATCTGGTTTGTAATTGTAGATTTTCTATTGCCTATTAAACTTTAAACAAACATAAATCTATATCTAATAATAATTATATCCTTACTAACTAATAGCTCCAACTAGGATTATTAATTAGTATATTAATCAATAGATACACTTTAAATAAAAGTGTTAATCCATTCATGAAATATCTAAAGATATGCATAAACTTGTCTTGATTTCCATAATAATTTATTTCTATTGATGTTCTTAATGGTAAAAATACTATTGCTTTTTTAACAAATCCTAATATACTTCCACTTATTAGGAGAATGGAGAATATTAATTCAGCTATTGTTGTGTATCCCTTTTCTACAAGAAATAAACAATGCATTAATAAAAGCACCTAATGCAAGGTGCTTATTGTTTAGCACATATTACTATTCTAATTATCACAATTAAACCATATCTTATTTTATGTATGTATTTCTCCTTTTGATAAAAAGTTGATGATGCTCTTGGGGAAATAATAAAATATTAACATAAGAAATCATTATACTATTTATAATTTATAAAAACATCGCTACTAAACTCAAACCAGTGATAGCTTGTATCACCTTTAACACAATAGTAGAAAAAATTATTATTCCTAAACCAATAATAAAATACTTAATACTTATTTTTAATACATTAGTTAAGCAAAAACAATCTTCCATTTTTTTGCCTTCATATGATGCATTCCCCAACATATAAGAACACATTATTGTTGATATTTTGATAGGTATATATTTATTATAGATATCGCTACTATCAGCTAGCTTGTTAGATAACAACATTATAAAAATAATTAATATGTAGCTTATTAGATAATTTTTACCTCTCTCTTTTATATTCATTTTAATTAAATTAAACATTTACATTCCCCTATTCTTTATTAGAATCTTTATATAATAAATCCAAATTAACGGTATCAAGCCCTATTGATTTTATCTAGATGTTTCGAGAAAACCCCCTCCTCTAACTAGGAGGGAGATGAATCGGAACGGTTTTTAATCTTTAACTCCTGCTTGAGAGCGAATATATTTCTCAATCATTTCTATTGTTGCTCCTC